>JANZYY010000601.1 GCA_026419705.1 Fischerella sp. | reverse complement strand
CATAGTCCGTAGTGAGTACTTAAGTACTCACTACCAACCAAGAACATTTGTAGTCATTTTTTGGAGAAACGGTATAATTCAGAATTTCAGCCAAGCGGTAATGCTGTCACAAGAGGTAAACCCAATTTGACTCGAAGTGCATCATACTCTCAGTCGCGTACAAAAAAAGACCAAACAAAACCTTTGCTTGCATCTAGTTGTGGTGACAAAGGTAAGGCTGTAGTCGCAGCTACATCAGCTGATTTAGCATCAAGCCAAATCCAAAGTAAATCCTGTTGCTGACGAATTGGCAATGTCACTGCACATAAGTTATCTTGATTATTGCTCACAAGTTCAAGACTTTCTGCTTGCGGAATGTGAGTACAAATTTCTTGCTCATCAAATTGCTAACCGCGATAGTTGCACATTAAATTGCTCGTTTTGTCATTAATGCGCCCTTCACTCAAAGGCGCAAGGTGATGCGGACATTAGTCTAAAACGGAAGGTCTAAAACGGTAGGTTCGAGAATATTTAGGCTTCCAGATGGCTAAGCGAAGTCCTAAAGGGATTGCTGGTGTTGGTCGTGTGGAGTCAAGGTCTTCGATTGGTGAGATAGGATACCAGTTTTGGAAAAAGTTGAATTCAGATTGCATTTTACTGGTGGTGATTTAAATCTTTACTCATAGTAGAAAAACATATAAACTTTGTTACTAGCCAAGCAAATTTTGTTCCACAGTGCAGCTTGAATGCGATTGCGTTCGCCAAACTGGCTCAAAATAATCTAAATATCGGTCATATAGTTTTTTAACATAATGCAAAGTCCGGCAAAAAAAAGATGGATAGGGTTTTATGACAGAATTGATTATGACAGCTGTGGCTAACTTCTAATATTTCTGATTAAGAGCAAAATCAGCATGCTTAACGTACTAATAAGAAATATAAAAAAGCATCCTTCATTGCGATCGCTATGCATGGTTGATCGAATGATTCTGTTCGACTAGGGAGTGAAGTTGTGTTTGATGGTTTAAATACCGAGTTAATAACAGAAGTAAATTTATTTACGCCCATGATTGTGGTTGCCATGTTTATTATTCTAAAAACCAGAAGTCAGCTTAGTCTAAAGTGAACAGATATTCTAAATAATTTGCGAACAAAACCTCTTGTTTTCCTCTCTTGGCGTCCTTGGCGTCTTGGCGGTTTATAAGTAGTATTTTTTGAACGCAGAGTCACACACCGGCTTCCGCACCAGATAGCAGAGCTTTTGAACTCAAATGGTAAAATTCCCTCTCTTTGCTTGCGGAGAGAGGGTGTGAGAGCTAAATATTAAATTGCTGTCGTTGATACAGTGACCAATACAAACCCTTTTGCTGTAACAACTCGGTATGCGTACCGCGTTCGGCGATAACGCCCTTTTCTAAAACCAAAATCAAATCAGCACGCTTGAGGGGTGCAAAACGATGAGCAATCAAGAACACGGTCCGCCCTTGAGAAACAGTTTGCAAGTTTTGCAGTACCTGCTGTTCGGTTTCGCTGTCTAAAGCGCTGGTAGCTTCATCTAAAATCAAAATCGGCGCTGAGGAGAGGAATAACCGGGCTAAAGCAATACGTTGGCGCTGTCCGCCAGATAAGGCTGTACCGCGTTCGCCAACGTTGGTTTCGTAACCGTGGGGCAATTCACTGATAAAATCGTGAGCAACGGCAAGTCTAGCTGCTTCTACTACTTGTTCGGCGGTGATATCAGGATTGCCAAGAGTGATATTTTCTAATATTGAACCATTAAATAAAAAGTCCTCTTGCAAAACTACACCAATTTGTTGACGCAGCGAGGCTAAGTCAGCACTTTTAATATCAAAACCATCGATGAGGATGCGTCCCGATTCGATTTGATAGAGGCGTTGCAAAAGTTTAGATAGAGTACTCTTACCAGAACCGCTGCGTCCGACAATACCAATAAACTGTCCTGGCTGGACAGTAAAGGAAATTCCCCGCAACACCGGTTCTGTGTTCTGTCGGTAGCGGAAGAAGACTTGCTCAAAGGTGATTTGCCCTTTGAGTGGTGGTAAAACTAAACCTGTACCTGCTTCAGCCTCTGGGGCGACGTTGAGAATATCGCCAATTCTATCTACGGAAAGTAGAACCTGTTGTAGATTTTGCCATAATTGCACCAAACGCAGCAACGGTCCGGTGACTCTGCTAGAAAGCATTTGAAAAGCGACAAGCTGACCGATGGTAAGCTTGTTTTCAATCACTAACTTCGCACCAAACCAGAGAATCAGCAGGCTAGAGAAATTGGTCAGGAAGTCGCCGATATTGCTGCTAATGTTGGAGGTGGTGGAAGCTTTAAAACCAGTGCGGATGAAACGAGCAAACAAACCTTCCCAGCGATCGCGTGCTGCTGCTTCTGCTGCATGTGCTTTCACTGAGTGAATTCCTGTGACTGTTTCCACCAGAAACGATTGACTATCCGCGCTGCGGTTAAAAGTTTCATTCAGCCAGCTGCGGAGGATTGGTGTTGCTACCAGCGTCAAAATAGCAAACAAAGGTAGTACAGCCAACGCCGTGAAGGTGAGGGGGATACTGTAATAAAACATCAATACCAGATACACCACGGCAAAGATGCTATCTAAAACCACAGTTAACGCCGTACCGGTCAGGAATTGGCGAATTTGTTCGAGTTCTTGCACCCGGGCTACCGTGTCTCCTACCCGTCGCGACTCAAAATAAGCTAAGGGTAAGCGCATCAAGTGGCGAAATAGCTGCGCTGATAAACTTAAATCCAAGCGACGGGCGGTATGGGTAAAGATAAATAACCGCAGGATACCCAAAGTCGCCTCAAAAACTGCTACCAACAACAGCGCGATCGCCATGACATCGAGAGTCGCTAAACTCTCTTGTACCATGACTTTATCGATGACGACTTGGGTAATTAGCTGTGTTGTCAACCCCAAAATCTGTAACGTCAAAGATGCGATCAGGACTTCTGTCAGCAATCCCCGGTACTTCCAGACAGCCGGTAGAAACCAACTGAGGTTGAATCTTTCCTGCTTTTGGATTAGTTCTACTTGCCATAGTTGCCCATTCCAATACTGTTCAACCAGCGACTGCGGTACAATTTCACAAGTGCGATCGCCGTTGAGGGGATTGGCGATAATCAGGCGATCGCCTCTAACTGCATAGGCTACTACCCAACTAGCTTCACCTGTTGCTGAACTACCCCACTGCAACAAAGCTGGAAATGACAGTTGTTGCAAATCACACCAATTGACTTGCAATAGTCGCAGCACAAAACCTAGCTTTTCAGCTGTTTCCACAACATATGTTGGGCGCTGTCCTATGAGTTGGCGTTACACCCATTCCAATTTCACAGGGTGCTCTAA
>JANZYY010000600.1 GCA_026419705.1 Fischerella sp. | reverse complement strand
TCTTGCATCTACATCTGCAGCTGGATCTGTATTTAATACGTCTTTTTTACCAACTTTTCTACCAATTTCAGCGACTGTTCCTTTTAATTCCCCTTCAAAAGCGCCGTTATCGCTAACGATTGTTGCTTCTTGACCAAGACGCACTTTACCAATACTATCTTCAGAAACTTCAGCAACAACTATCATCTGATCGGTGCGTCCAATCTCAGCAATACCATTTATACCCATAGTTTCTCCAGCCTGAGTATAAATTTTTAAAATTTCTCCGGTTATAGGTGCTTTCACATAGCTCAACCGCAGTTGTGCTTCTGCTCTTCTCAAAGCCGCGATCGCATTCAGATACTGAGCTTGGACTATTTGTAAATTACTAGGGCGAACTTCTAAAAGTCTTTGCAGTCTGGCTTTTTCTTCATCGATTTGCTGTTGCAAAATAGCTATAGTTTTGTCCCGATTAACTCTGGCTTCTGCTAGTTGCTGTCGCAAAGTTGCAATCGTTTGTCTGCGTGTAGCTTGACTTTCTGCTAGTTGCTCGGTAGTTGTTACCGCACCCAGGCGCCTCCTGTCACGCTCTTGTTGAGAAATCGCACCTTCTCTGTATAGCATCTCATAGCGTTGAGCATCGACTAGAGCATTGCGTTGTTCAGCTTGGATACGCGCTACAGTTGCTCCTAATATATCTCGCTGTCCTTGTAATTCAGCTTCGAGGCGATCGATCGTGGCTCGCAGAGCCATACTTTCTCCACGCAACTGTGCTGATAGGCGAGCAATAACTGCTTTTTGAGCTTGAATGTCTTTTGGTATACCAATTCTAACCTGGTTCCAATTCGCACGAGCCTCTTGCACTTTCGCTCTTGCTTCTGCCAATGCTGCTTTGTTGCTAGTGAAATTATCCAAAACAGCAATTACTTGACCTTTTCTAACACGCTCTCCCTCTTTAACCAGAAGTTGCTCAACTCGCGATGTTCCTTGCACTCCTGCTGGTGCAGAAAGTTTAATCACTTCTCCGCGCGGTTCCAAATAACCGATGGCGTTAATGCTAGTCACAACTGGTGCAGTGGTTGTAGGCTCGTTCAACTGTTTTAATTGCTCGACTTTAGCCATCGTCAGCACTCCAGCAGCAACTGTTAATGGTAAAGCTATAGCGATCGCCCACAAAGCCTGAGGTTGCTCCCTGAATGTTGACTGTTCTGTTGCTCTTGACATCGTATGTTACCTACTTTTTTGTTTAAATTTTGCTCAACGAATTAGGCATAGTTATGTTTATCAAAAAGGGTTTGTAGCCAACGGGTAGACACTCAAAATTAACAGAAGCTACTTAATACAAAGTTTCGCTGCAAAATCTTTTGTATTAATAAAATTAAATGCCAATTTTTAGCACCATGGTGCTCTTGACTTGCCGGATACGATAGCTATATTCGATGATTTAAGTTTGACTTAGACAAAGGGTTGGAAGAATAACAAATTCACTAATTTATTTTCTTATCATAATCATAATTCCGACTTTTAATCGTTCATTTTAAGTTAAATTGAAGCTGGAACGAGATATTTTTTGTTGTGAGAAACACGAAGTTCAACCGCTTAGTCACAGACATAAGCCAATACTTTTTATTTAGATTTTTTCCAAGAAAACAATGTTCTTCGCCATTTCCAAGAGAACCAGCTGTTGAATTGTATTGATACATAAGCTTTCAGGCAAAAACTTTATTGATTTACTGATAATAAAGCAGGTGCAATATATCTTGAAAATTATTAGTATGATATGTCATAAATTTTGGTTTTTCGTAGCAAGTACTATAAACACAACTACGAACTCAAGGATTTCCAACCAAATAAATTATCCCGGCTTTTGGGGTTAAGCAAAGCTGTAGAAGTATGAAGCTGACTTTTGATGCTTGCTCGCGTCTGTTACCTCCACAAGAGATGTTTGCATACTTTTTTATTTGGTTGGAAGTCCCTAAATTAGATGCACTAAGTTGATTGAACAAATGTAGTGGAGTTTACAGAAAATGTTGCTGCAATACTTAACTTATTGCCACGGCGAAGCTACTAACATTCAGTTTAAGTGATTCGAGTTGAATAGGAGTCAACTGTGATTGTGTCATTTTCTCCTAACAACTATTAATTACAGCTACTAACATTACCCTACTTATAAAAACTTGCTTTTCTGCTTACTGTTGCGTTCTTACTCCATTTTTATCTGTTTAGATAAATTCTACATGAGCAAGTTTATGTGAAAGGTAACACAGCGTACAGATGATCGGTAATCAGCAATTAAAAACTGAAAAATTCTTATCCTTGCTCTTTGCATTTACATCCAATGTAAATGCAAATACAAAAAGAGTATAAAAGGACAAAAAAAGACGAAGGATCAAGAATAAAAAACAAGTTAATTTGTTCGCCTTTTAACACTTCATCTTCACAAACTCGCAATCTGTAGAAATGATTAATTTGGTAGGTCAAACAAAATAGTAGTCATATAATTATTTGTCCATTCTGAACCAAAAGCTTTTTCTAGTACGCGACGGGTTTTGTCGTTTTGCTGCTGTTTGAGACAGTAGTTATGTTGTCCGGCTATAACTTCTATTACCTTTTCAGGAGAAACAGGTTTAGAAGCGATCGCATTTTGGCAATGAATTTCTAAAAATGCTTGTACGTGTTTTAAAAACATCGTTTCTTCTGCGGGGGAGTTCGGACGCACGAATATGCAAAACTCAGAAAAAATGTCTCCCCATTCTGGTAATTCCCGTGGTTGAGAGAAATTGGAAGCAGGCATGGCCTGTAGTGCGGAAGTATAAGATTGTGGTAAGGAGCGATCGGAACTGACTGGTGAAAGATCGGCGATCGCTGCACTAATTTGACCCCTACCTCCAACTAAGTCACAACCAAACATCGGCAAGTCGTATTCCGGACGTGGAAACATCACACAATGCAGAATATCTAGCATGTTTCCCACTTTTGCCAGTTCTAGGTGCATTTTCCGGAACTGAAGCGTTTGATAGCAGCGATTTTCAATGGTCAGCTTCTCGCCCTCCAGTCTACCTTCCACATACCCTAACTCTGCAGGCAAATGGTAGGGTGACAAGTCAAGATACTGATGCCAAGCAGCTTCAATACTATCAGCCAGCTGACGAATTAGAGGATGTTGTTGTTCGCGTAGTGAAGGGATAGAAGTAGTTGACATCTTTAAAACCTAGGAATCGGATCTAGTCGCTAGTGTACAGCCCACCAGGTACTAGCAAACTTAGTTTGCAACATAATCAAATACTTAGTTGATTGCAAGACAATCTTGGTCGGGTCGGAGTTCGTAATGAGTACTTAAGTACTCACTACCAACCAAGAACATTTGTAGTCATTTTTTGGAGA
>JANZYY010000599.1 GCA_026419705.1 Fischerella sp. | reverse complement strand
ATCTTGAGCAGACCCATTGGTTTAAATACATTCATTAACTTTATAAAATCAGTAAAAACCGAGTGTGCCAGTTGAGGTGCGAAATATTTAAGTCCAAAGCTATCCTTGTTAGGGACTACTGCTTTGTTAGTGTCAAAAGTGCTACAAAGGAATAATTTGTTCATAACAAGCTCGGTTAGAAAATCATGGCAGATAGAAAAGCCCTCATTACCGGATTAACAGGACAAGACGGTTCCTACCTCGCTGAACTTCTTGTAGAAAGAGGCTACCAAATATATGGCTTGGTCCGTCGTTCTAGCACCAGCAACTTAGAGCGCATAAGTCATCTTTTTAACCAGATCCAAATTGTATCCGGCGACCTACTAGATCAATCTTCCCTCATGGATGTGATAGCTGAGTGTCAACCGGATGAAGTTTACAACCTTGCTTCCCAAAGCTATGTTCCCCTTTCCTGGACACAACCAGCCCTTACCGCTGAATACACAGCCTTAGGAGTATCGCGCCTTCTAGAAGCGATTCGACGCTGTAAACCAGATGCTAAATTTTACCAAGCTTCTAGTAGCGAAGTTTTTGGTCAACCCGACGAATCTCCTCAAACAGAGCGTACAGCTTTTCGTCCCCGCAATCCCTACGGTGTAGCCAAGGCTTACGCCCATTGGATGACAGTCAACTATCGCCAAAAGTACAACCTTTTTAATTGCTGCGGTATCACCTATACCCATGAATCTCCTCGTCGCGGTACAGAGTTTGTATTTCGCAAAGTTACCCATACTGCAGCAATGATTAAACTAGGTTTAGCCAAAGAATTAAAACTTGGTAATTTAGATGCACGTCGTGACTGGTGCTACGCCAAAGATGCAGTATATGCGATGTGGTTAATGTTGCAGCAAGACAAACCAGATGACTATATTATTGCCAGTGGCGAAACTCATTCGGTGCGAGAGTTAGTTGAGTGTGCTTTTAACTGCGTGGGGTTGAATTGGGAAGATTATGTGTCTGTTGATCCTGTATTTTACCGCCCCGATGAACCTGTGCAATTAGTTGGCTGTATTTACAAGATTAAAGCAGAGCTTGGTTGGAAACCGCAGTATTCTTTTCAACAAATGGTAGAGTTAATGGTCGATCATGATTTGAAAGAATTAAGCGATAAGTTTTAATCGTATAATTTGTCTTGTGCTGATTTTTTAAATATTTTAAAAATAGCGATCGCCCTTTCGCCCTTTTATTGCTTGTTGCAAAAAAGCGATCGCTCCCTCTGGCCAGCATTACATCTTACCTTTCTGCATTACTTCCTGAAGATGACGCCGGATTTCCTGTGCTTGCTCAATCTCAGACTGGCGCAGTTTTTGAAACAGCTCTACACAAGGCTGAGAACCAGCTTGTTGTGCGTCTTGGATATATGTGTCGTAAGCTTTGATAGCTTTGCCTTTATTGTGCAACACGGCGAGAAAGTCATACTCCAGGTTGCTAATGGGATTTTGAGACTGTCTGTTTTCCGTGGTTTGAGTCATTGATTGACCCTCCTGAGAATTCCTATATAACTTCTACTCACTCTCAAAGAGGTATTCATCTGTCTAAAAGCGTATGCATGAATACAACTAAAGAGGGTGCGTTATGCTACTGCTAACACACCCTTATAAGTTAAGGAAACCTAATACTGGTGATTGGGTATTGGGGAACTCACCGGCCCCCACGACCACAGGGAGTGGGGATTAGGGGCAATGGGGATGGGGAATTGGGCATTGGAAATAAGTGAAAATTATGAATGCTGAAAATTTCATAATTCATAATTCATAATTTTTATGCCCCAGTCCCTTTTACCTAATTTCTTGGTGATGACGTGAATGCTCAAATTCACGCTCTTTTTGTTCTTGACTGCTATCAAGATACACAATCGGGCAAAATTTTGTGTTTGCGCTTATACAATCCATATGCGGTGTCTTTGCACAAACAATTAGCAACGCACCCAGAACAAACAATAAACCACAAATTGATGCAACTTTAATCCAGGAAATATCCAGCGCTCCATGAACAACAACTTCTCGCAGTACAGATACAATTGTAATTTCCACTGCTACACCAACAGCGATGCTGTGTTCCTGCAAGTAAATCATCAGCAGTCGAAATAGTTCCACCAAAATCAAGATGAATAAGATTTTAGCAGTCACATGTTTATAGTCCAGTGTTTGTGTGAGGGCGACAAAGATTCCCCGCAGTTGCAAGAGCATAACGCTGAATAAACTCAAACATAGGACAATTACAATCAAATCTTGGAAGGCTTCCATGTGGCGGACTATCCAATGTCGGTTAAACCAGCGATCGCATAATAAAAATTGGCTTTTGGGGCGCTTCCTCATGAACTTTTCCATTTGTATTGGGACAACCGTTCACACACCAGCCAGTCCACCCAATACTTTTATTTTGACAGAACAGGAGATTGGGGACTAGGGTATCGGGCAAAGATAGTCGTTAATTCCCAATTCCCGATCCCAGATCCCCGATTCCTAATTCATTCTTTGTGCTTGTTGCAACAATTGCTCGGCTTTATTTGTCCACTCGAGATTATTCTGGGCTTTGTATAAATCTCTGGCGTACTGCAAAACCTGCACCGCATCTCCATATTGATTGAGCTGTATAAAAACTAACCCTGCACCGTAATAGGCGTTAGGATAGTTGGAGTTAGCTTCGGCTGATTTTCTAAAAGCTTCTAAGGCATCTTTTAACTTGTTTTGGCTATATAAAATTGAACCAAGACTGTAGTAAGCCTCTGGATATTTGGGATTAATTTGTATTGCTTTGCGAAAGGCTTTTTTGGCTTTATCTATTTTGCCTTGCTGAAGATAACATATACCCAAATGATACGCTGGCTCGGGAGCATTTTTACTATATTCCATGGCTTTTTTAAAGGATGCAATCGCTTGCTCCCAAATTCGTTGCTGTTCTCTGACTAACCCCAAATTATAATGAGCAACTCCCAGTTTGGGCTCGATTTCTAACGCTCTTTGCAAGTAATCATTCGCCTGCTGTAAATTATTTCCTTCTAACAATGCGCCACCCAAATTTGCATAAGCCAGAGCAAATTTTGGATCTGCTTGAGTAGCTCGATAAAATGCATCAGCTGCTGGTTGTAATTGTCCAGCTTGCCTAAGCGCTAACCCTAAATTGTAGTGAGCTGGAGCTAAGTTAGGATCTAACTCAGCAGCTTGACGAAAAGCAGCGATCGCATCTGATATTTTACCTGCCTGAACAGCCTGTAAACCTTGATTTAAATAGTTTGTTGCATTTTTACTATCAGTTTGTGCTAGGATAGCCCTGTCTCTTATACACATCT
>JANZYY010000598.1 GCA_026419705.1 Fischerella sp. | reverse complement strand
GCCCTGGATCATACAACATAATATATATACTCATTTCACTTGTGTGACACGCCAACTGAGTTTGAGGTTAACCCAGAAGTTCCAGATCGTAGCAATGGCGATCGCGATGAGGTTAGCGATGTAGCGGTTATGAATAATAAAATTAAATACTAAATTCAACACCAGCACATTCAATACTAACCCCGCCAGACAAATCAGATTAAATTTCAAAAATCGCTTCAATCGCTGACGCCACGCTCGCTGCTGCATGCTGACATCAGCAAAAGTCCAAGCATCATTCCACAAAAAATTATTGAAAATAGCAATTTCCGCAGCCAAAATTTTACTGCGAGTCAAGGGCAATCCTAAGGTAGTCGGGTCACTGAGCAAATAAAGCACCGCCATATCCACAAATACCCCACTCAGTCCCACCAAGCCAAAGCGCATAAATCGACCTATCGGGAAGTTTTGACTAAATCTGCCTATATATCCTGTAGAAAGCCGCAAACGCAATAAGTGGTGGATGTAATCTAGATATTGCTTCCATGTGACTTTGCTTTCACCCTCTTTACGTTCGCAGAATCCATAACCAACTTCAGCTATTTGCTTTATCTGGCCCCGCCCGATTACCTCAAGCAGAACTTTGTATCCCACAGGATTGAGGATCGCATTTGCTATGCAGTTCCGACGTACTATAAAATAACCGCTCATTGGATCTGAAACTCGGCCGAGTACATTTGGCAAAATAATCAATCCTAATAATTGAGCACCACGGGACAAAAAACGCCTAATAAAACTCCAACTACTGACTCCACCACCTTCGACGTGACGGCTAGCAACTGCCAAATCGGCTCCCTTTTGAATTGCCTGTAAAAGTTGCAGCAGCACGTGTGGTGGATGCTGTAAATCACCATCAATCACCCCTAAAACATTTCCCCTCGCTACCTGCCAACCGCGGATCACGGCTGAGGAAAGACCTCTTTCATCCTGACGCCGCATCACTCGCAACTGGGGGTACTCCAACATCAAGGACTGTGCAACCTTCCAAGTACCATCAGGACTATCGTCATCTACAACAATCAGTTCGTACTCTCCTGGGATGGACTCATCTAGCAAGGTACTCAATATCCTGATGATGGCTCTGATATTTCCAGCTTCGTTGTAAGTTGGAATTACCAGAGAAAAAAAGATTGGCGAATTATTTACACCGACAGTGCTAGGCGGCAATTCAGAAATTTGTAACTGACCAGTTGGTGCTGACAAAAGTGAATTTGGTTCAATAATGCTCATTTACCAAAAATTAAAGGGAACAGTTTTTCTGCATTTTTCCGATCGCAGATTGCTCTACCGGAGTCAGAGTATTTATTTTCTAATACTTACTCAGATTAATTTGACTGCAATCGTCAGCCGTCAGCTATATTTCTTGTAATTTGATATTTCGTTACATTATTTTGAGATTATCGTAAAATTTAATACACGCTTGCAGAATTTGAGTAATAGCTCTTAGCAAGAGTTTTAAAAAGCTACTTTAGCACTAAATTAGATCTGAAAACTCGAGCAACTAGTAGTCTAGCAACTTAACTTTGATGATTAAATAAACGAACCGCCATAGACGCGCTCAAACGGCTAACCGCAGGGTAGACGCCAAGTACGCCAACAAAGTTGATTCAACGAGAAAAGTTGGCTTGCCAAACTACTAGTGATGCTTAATCAAGCTATAGCATAGGAAATAGTTAATGATGATGAGTGCAAAAATAATAATATTGGGTTGCTTTTAAAAATCTGTGGTGACTGCAACTGTTGATGCTATTCTTGACCGTGCCCTCATGGGTTACGATTTGTCTCCCGAACAGGGAGTAACATTGTTAGAACAAACAGACACAAGTTTAATTAATGCCATTCGTGCTACAGCGGACAAACTACGTCAGCAACAAACAGGTGAAACTGTTACCTACGTAATTAACCGCAATATTAATTTTACAAATATCTGCGAACAGCATTGTAGTTTTTGTGCTTTTCGGCGAGATGAAGGCGAGGCTGGTGCTTACTGGTTGGATTGGGCGCAAATTTTGGAGAAAGCCCACAATGCCGTGCAGCGGGGTGCAACAGAAATCTGTATGCAAGGCGGATTGAATCCAAAAGCAAAAATTAACGGCAAATGTTTGTCTTATTATCTCAAGCTAGTAGAAACTATTAAACAGGAATTTCCCCAACTGCATCTACACGCCTTTTCTCCGCAGGAAGTGCAATTCATCGCCAGAGTTGATGGACTGAGTTATGTGGAAGTAATAACTGCCTTGCGAGATGCTGGCGTGGATTCAATGCCAGGAACAGCAGCCGAGGTGTTAGACGATCGAGTGCGGCGAATTCTATGTCCTGAAAAAATTGATGCGGCAACTTGGTTAGAAATTGTCAGTACAGCTCACAGATTAGGTTTGCATACTACCAGTACCATGCTATCAGGACATATAGAGACACCAGAACAACAAATTTGGCACTTAGAAAAATTGCGATCGCTCCAACAAACTGCCATCAAACAAGAATATCCAGCCCGCATTACTGAGTTTATTTTATTACCATTTGTGGGCAAAGAAGCTCCCAAAGCCTTGCGCCGCCGTGTCGGACGGGATCAACCTGTGTTGGCTGATGCACTTTTACTCACTGCAGTGGCTAGGATTTACTTGGGGAACTGGATACCAAACCATCAACCGAGTTGGGTAAAACTAGGGCTAGCAGGAGCCACTGAAGCCTTAACTTGGGGCTGTAACGATATCGGTGGCACATTAATGGAAGAACATATCACCACAATGGCAGGTGCAATTGGTGGCACCTGCATGGAAGTAGAAAGTTTGCAAAATGCGATCGCTTCTCTAGGAAGACCTTACCAACAACGCGATACTCTTTATCAAAAAGTTAGTGGTTAGTGGTTGGTGGTTGGTGGTTGGTTGTTGGTGATTAGTAGGTTTTTACTAATTACTACTATCTACTATCCACTAACTACTAACCCCCTTAGAATGATCCCCAAGATACCAATCCAGGATAGGATGGACTTTGATTTAGGTATTGTTTCACATCAATGCATATGAAGCGCTATTGGTCACGTCTGCTAGCCCTAGTTTTAGTTGTAGCTATCGGCTTAATAGGTTGTTCCGGCAGTCCGGATGGTTTATCTGGTGATTATCGCCAAGACACTTTGAGTGTAGTCCGTACTTTGAGGCAAGCTCTAGAGTTACCAGACAATTCACCTGATAAAGCAGCAGTGCAAGCACAAGCGCGTCAACAAATTAATACTTTTGCAGCTCGCTACCAAAGGGATAGTTCTGTTGCTGGTTTAGCTTCCTTTACTACCATGCGACTGTCTCTTATACACATCT
>JANZYY010000597.1 GCA_026419705.1 Fischerella sp. | reverse complement strand
ACCTAATACGGTTCCGTTAAAGCTAGCCATCACATGGGGTGGTGTGTGGTGCGATCGGCTTATTCCCATTTCCCTTCTCTTTCCTCTCATGGATGGCGTGTAGCACATTCTGGATTAGCAATGGGTGGGTCTTATTTCATTTGAAATTAGACTCTATATCTGATTTAACTTTGGTATAGATTTTGTATTGCTTTGTCCGATTGTGCTTGGTTAGGTCATCGCGGTCTTTCAATTTAAGGATCTAGTAAAAATAAAGTCGTTTATGCAGGCAATATTGTCGGTGCGATTGGCTCATTAATAGGCACTCTGCGGCTTATTTTTGGCTGTCTTATCACTATTGTTTAGAAGTCGATAATTTTTTGTTGATTTACAGACCAATCAGTCTTTTTTCTTGAATTGAGGAGATAACTCACCATGCTCAAGTTTTACTACAATCCCCGCTCCCCAATGGCGCGTCGTGTATGGCGAACTTTACTAGAATCGGTGCACGGCTACTGATTAACTGATTAAATGTAAAGATTTTGGGTTGTGTTTCTTCGCAAATGCACCCAAACAGCTTTATTATTCAACCCCGGTTGGACTAGTAAAAAGTATCATTGTACATACATGCTTGATATTTGATTAGGATATTTGATTAGGACTTGGGCAAAATCATGAAGAACTAACTATAAAGCACTAACCACAAATGACACAAAGGACACAAAGGAATAAGAGGTTTGAAGGGTTCTTGGGTAAGTCCTATTTAATATGGCAATTACCAACATGTGGTTAAAAGTATCTCAGGCGGTGAAAGTTTTAGTAAAGTGCAAACGGTGAAACTAAGTATTTAATTATGGAAAAACAACCGATCGTAGTTATTGGAGGTGGACTGGCTGGAACAGAAGCAGCTTGGCAAATTGCCCAAGCGGGAGTACCCGTAATTCTCTATGAAATGCGTCCCTACCGCTTTAGTCCCGCTCATCA
This sequence comes from Fischerella sp., assembly GCA_026419705.1. Classification (GTDB taxonomy): domain Bacteria; phylum Cyanobacteriota; class Cyanobacteriia; order Cyanobacteriales; family Nostocaceae; genus PCC9605. Next base: position 2,432 of record JANZYY010000597.1, on the reverse strand, counting down.
TACAGAACATTTAGCAGAATTGGTGTGCAGTAATTCTTTTGGCGCAATGGCTAGCGATCGCGCTGCTGGTTTGTTACATGAAGAATTGCGTCAACTCGGTTCGATTGTGATTGCTAAAGCCGATGAACATAAAGTCCCCGCTGGAGGAGCATTGGCTGTTGATAGGGGACAATTTAGCCAAGATTTAACACAAACCCTCTCTCAACATCCTTTCATCGAACTGCGTCGGGAAGAGATACGTAGTATACCGGAAGGGATTGTAGTTTTAGCAACTGGTCCCCTTACCAGTCCCGATTTAGCGGAAGATTTGCGTCGCTTCACTGGGATGGAATATCTCAGCTTTTTCGATGCTGCTAGCCCTATTGTTGTTGGAGAAACAATTAACCGCGACATTGCTTTTCTTGCCTCTCGCTACGACAAAGGCGAAGCCGCCTATCTCAATTGTCCAATGAATAAAGAACAGTACCTGCGGTTTTGGCAAGAACTTTGTGCAGCCGAACAAACAGAGTTAAAGAATTTTGAGCGGGAAACTGCAAAATTTTTTGAAGCTTGTTTGCCTATTGAAGAACTGGCACGACGAGGAGAAGATACCATGCGCTATGGCCCGCTCAAGCCAGTAGGATTGTCGGATAGTCGCACGGGTGAACGTCCCTATGCTGTGGTACAACTGCGACAAGAAGACAAAGCAGGTCAACTTTGGAACATGGTAGGATTCCAAACCAACCTGCGCTGGGGTGAGCAAAAGCGCGTATTCCGAATGATTCCCGGTTTGGAAAATGCCGAGTTTGTAAGGTTAGGGGTGATGCACCGCAATACTTTTATCAATGCTCCGCAGTTGATGCTACCTACCTTGCAATTTAAAAATCGTCCGACATTGCTGGGTGCTGGGCAGTTGATTGGTACTGAAGGTTACACTGCTGCTACTGCGGGTGGATGGCTGGCTGGCACAAATGCTGCGCGACTAGCTTTGGGTAAAGAACCACTAAATCTACCGACAACAACGATGATGGGAGCGCTGTTTGAATTTATTAGTTCGGCTTCACCCAAGCATTTTCAACCCATGCCACCCAACTTTGGAATTTTACCTGAACTAGGAGAGAAAATCAAAAACAAACAGGAACGATACAGACGCTATCGCGATCGCGCTTTAGCTGACCTCAAGAAATTTATCATTGATATGTAGGCAGCGCAAATAAACATATTTCTCGTGGTGACTGTTAGTGGATAGTGGTAAAGATTAAAAGCCAACTACCAACTACCAACCACTAACTACTAACTACTAACCACTAACTATGAAGCTTTCTTTTGGTCTTGAAATGATTCATCTTTAGTAATTGCCAGCCCATGTATACCAATGGCTGCGATCGTCGCGCCGATGAATCCCCATGTGCCATTCGTAAATGCATTCATGCGGTGAACCATACTGCGATGGTAGGCTAAATCTAACTGTCTCTGACTTACTCTTCTCTGCCTTGCTAGCTGTTCCACATATCTCTCGGTTCTTTCCATCGCTGCGTAATCATTGTTGAACGAGTAAATCGATGTTCCCGCCACCATCAAGCCTGGAAAAACCAAAGCAATCAAAAGAATGGCTCTGCCTATATTCATAGAAACCTCGCTTTCTGTTGGGTAACTCTCTGTCTGGAAACAAGAGAAGACAATTACGTTAAAACTTAATCACCCCTCACCTGAGCCGTAAACCCAAAAGGCAAAGGGAGGTTTTGGTTAAAGGTTGGCATTTAGTTAACTAAATGTCTGGCGATCGCATCCAGCTAGTTGTCTCATCCCCCTTGAAAAGCAAGATTGGGGGACTTGATATTTTGCAAAGATTGGGTAAATTAATGTGAGTGTAGTTTAGACATTTATCCCTCCAAACATCAGCCTGCAAAAAAAGGCAGAATGTCAAACAACCTCAACTATTTCATATATCTAAATTAATGCTGGCATAGCTAAGATTTTGCTTTGGTGTGTGGCGAACAAATTTTGGCTCATTGCTAACAAGGTGAGCAACAAGTCCGTTTTTCCAGTAGATCAGTTATAGCCTCAGCATCTTTTGCGAAAAAAATTCTACCTTGGTGTCTTAGTGTCTTGGTGGTTAATAAATTCGAACCACAAAGACACAAGCAAAGCTTTACCTTAGATTTAATAATTCTGCCTGCACAAACTGACGTAGACGCATGCAGCCAGATAGCGTACCGGTACGCTTGTGGAATTTGTAGATAGCAATGTGCGCTGGGCATGACATTGGTTTTAACGCATAGTCAGGTTCTGCATCAGCATCGGCAATACCCACAACAAACATGTTCTTACGGAACTTTTGCCAGTGTCCTGAACGTTCCCAAAGCGATCGATTCAATGCGACAGGCGATCGCACTTCCTGCTTTTTTCACCACCAAGACACTAAGACACCAAGAAAAATCCATTTCCAAGAC
>JANZYY010000596.1 GCA_026419705.1 Fischerella sp. | reverse complement strand
TCTGTATATTGGTTAGCAGTCAGTGGCAAACACCCAACAACTAACAACTAATAACCAAAAATTCACAAATATAAAATCTTTACTAATGTCAACTGATTTATTATCAAACTCTACTACTTTTGGTATTGGTGGGGAAATTAAAGAATATCGGTGGGAGTGGGAAAACCAGCAGTTGCGTACCGTTTATGAAAGTCTTGGCAATGGTTCGCCCTTATTGCTGCTTCCTGCTTTTAGCACTGTTTCCACACGAGAAGAAATGAGTGGACTGGCCAAGCTACTTGCTCCCTACTTTCAAGTTGTGGCTGTGGATTGGCCTGGATTTGGTGAATCTTCGCGTTTGTCTGTAAATTACAGACCTGCTTTATATCAACATTTTCTCGAAGATTTTGTCAGTTCTGTATTTGCTACCCCCATAGCAGTGGTTGCTGCTGGTCATAGTGCAGCTTATGTTCTGCAATTAGCGCGGAAAAATCCATCTGTATTTTCACGTATAGTTTTAGTAGCTCCAACTTGGCGCGGTCCTCTACCAACAATGGGAGTAGATAGACAAGTAGCGGGGATGCTCAGGGAGATAGTGCGATCGCCTATTCTTGGTCATATCGTCTACAAGCTCAATACTATACCATCTTTTTTAAGTTTCATGTACCGTAGCCACGTCTACGTGGATGCTACAAAGTTAACGCCTAGCTTTATTGAACATAAGTGGCACAATACCCAACAACCAGGAGCTAGATTTGCTCCCGCAGCCTTCGTGACTGGTAATCTGGACGCCGTACGCAATCAAGCTGAGTTTCTCGCACTAGCTCGGGATTTGCCTGTACCAATGATGGTGGTCATAGGAGAATCTTCTCCTGGCAAATCCCGTGCTGATATGGATGCTTTGGCAGCTTTAAGCGGAGTGCAAAAAGTTGTTCTTCCCGGTTCCCTGGGAATGCATGAAGAATACCCAGAGGCTGTAGCAGAGGCAATTTTGCCCTTTTTAGGAATTGCTGCTGTTACTAAATAAATAATTATGCAGCTACAATCAATTTTCATGCACTCTCTTGTTAGGAATGCAGGGCTGTTTCATTCTGTGGAAAAAAAAAATTAATTAACTCCTTCCCACCCAGAAAATGATTTATGTAATGAACCACATAGACGCGCAGCGGCTGACCGTAGAGTAGGACGCAAAGAGCACAAAGAATTTCAGAGGTTGGAGGAATTTAGATTTTTCCTTTTTAGAATTAAACAGTCCTGCTTCTTAGGAATGGGGGAAGTCCTCCAGCGCGCTGCTTCCCCTACTTGCGTATATGTGCATGAGTGTTGAAATTGAAAGTGATTATCATTTGAAATACAAGAGGCATCTGGAATATGGTCAGTGCTGCGACAACGGATGTAGTTCCAGTAACAGTACTTACAGGCTATTTGGGAGCCGGAAAAACAACTCTGCTCAATCGCATCCTTACGCACGAACACGGCAAAAAAGTTGCCGTGATTGTGAATGAATTTGGGGAAGTAGGTATCGATAATCAACTGGTTATCGATACAGATGAAGAGATCTTTGAGATGAACAACGGTTGTATTTGCTGTACAGTGCGTGGCGATTTGATTCGCATCATCGGCAATTTGATGAAGCGCCGTCATAAATTTGACCATTTAGTGATTGAAACAACTGGACTAGCTGACCCTGCACCCGTGATTCAGACATTCTTTGTTGACGAAGATATGCGGGAACAATTAGAGCTAGATGCGGTGATAACAGTGGTAGATACCAAGCACATTTGGCAGCATTGGGAAGCAAATGAAGCACAAGAGCAGATAGCCTTTGCTGATGTGATTTTATTGAATAAAACTGATTTGGTGACGCCAGATGTGTTGGATGAATTAGAAAAGCGGATTCGCGGGATGAATGTGATGGCAAAAATTTATCGTACCCGCAACGCTGAGGTCGGAATGGATGCGCTTTTGGGTGTAAAAGCCTTTGACTTGGATCGCGCCTTAGAAATTGACCCAAATTTCTTAGAAGAAGATGCCCACGAACACGATGAAAGCGTGTATTCTGTAGCTTTGGTTGTAGAAGGTGCATTGGATGGGAATAAGTTAAACAAATGGCTGGGAGAATTATTAAGAACCCAAGGTCCAGATATCTTTCGCATGAAGGGTATTTTGAATATCGCTGGAGAAGACGATCGCTTTGTCTTCCAAGGGGTGCATATGATCTTTGAGGGCAAACCTGACCGTCCTTGGAAAAGTAACGAAACTCGTAAAAACGAATTGGTATTCATCGGTCGCAACCTCGATGAAGCCAAACTCAGACAAGATTTTCTTGCCTGTATGGCGTAAATCAAGAGAGGGAAATGGGGAGAAAGAAGAATTCTTTTCTCTCCGACTGTTCTATTCTCCCACTCTCCTACTCCTCCACTCCTTTACTCCAAAACCATGAATCCTTCAACTCTCAATTCCAAGGAATTTGAACAACATTTTTGCAGGACGCTTTCAGATTATGTAACTGCGATCGCCTGGTCGAACCAAGGTACAATCCTAGTCGCAGTTTCTGCGGCTGGAGAAGTAACGCTGTGGGAAAATGAGGAATTCACAACTTTGCAGAATGGCAACGATGCGTCTGTTGACTGCGTTGCTTTTTCCCACGATGGCAAATTTTTAGCCGTTGGCGGACAAGATGGACGGGTGAGAATTTGGCAGGACAAAGAATTAATTGTCATTTTGGAAAACGCCCCTGCTTGGGTTGACAAACTGGCTTGGAATCCTACGAGCAACCAGCTTGCTTTTAGTGTGGGACGTTACGTACAAGTGTGGAATGTTGATACTGGTGAGATTGTCGTTAGCTTAAATTTTGGATCTTCTTCACCATTGGGTATTGATTGGCGTAGAGACGGAAAGTATCTTGCCATTGGCGGTCATCAGGGAGTGAAGGTATGGAATTGTCAAGACTGGAATGAGGAACCACACATTCTCAATATACCTTCTGTAAGTATTGCGACAGGATGGTCTGCTGATGGTAAGTACCTTGCTTCTGGCAACATGGATCGGACCATAACTGTGGTCGAAACCCAACTATTAACTTCTAGCGATGACCCCCAGCCTTGGGTAATGCGGGGCTTTCCTGGTAAGATTCGCCAACTTACATGGTCAGACATCGTTAATCAAAACGATTCTCCTCTACTAGCCTGTTCTAGTGTTGATGGTATTGCGATCTGGGAGAAGTCGCCTGATGAATCTGTGGGATGGCAAGCAACAGTATTAACTAATCATGTGGATGTAATTAACGCGATCGCTTTTGCACCCAACAGCTTTTTACTTGCTTCTGCTGGTGCTGATGGTTGGATTTGTTTGTGGAAACAAGCCAAGCAAGTAGCACAAATCCTTACAGGTGCGTCTGAAGGTTTTTCGTGCTTGGCTTGGCATCCCCAGGGC
>JANZYY010000595.1 GCA_026419705.1 Fischerella sp. | reverse complement strand
CAATCAACCAATAATAAAAATAGCAATGTAGGATTGGCTTTGATCCCAAGCACCAAGATGGAATACTTGTATTATCTGGCAAATGCCAGTCTCACTCTGAGGGTTGTTCAATACTTACACGCCAAACCCCAAATACCTGTTTCCTTCGTCACCGTAATTCATCAAATTGATGGTTGGGTGGTTAGGATCAAACTAAGAGACCAGGTATCACCCCAAGAAGATGGCGACATTAGGGCTTTCTTGAATGAATTAGGGATTAGTTACGAACCGCCAATGCGAGTACAAATGGCACTTTGGAGTTTAGAGGCGGGACAGTGTCCCGTTGACGTTATGCGCCGCTACCAAGTAGCTATCGTCTCTCATGGTAGCCCAGAAAAAGAAGAAATAGAAGCGTTTCGCCAACAATTTGTGCGGGGATTGGGTTACTGTCCGGAAACTTTAGCATGATATAGTTCATTATTTAACGCTACTAAATAAAAATGAAGGGTTGATCGGTGGTAGTTGATGAGAGGAATATAGACACTTGGGAACTTAAGTTAGGGTAGAATGAACCACTAAGTCACCAAGACACCAAGAAGAGCTAATTGTCATTAGTCATTAGTCATTAGCTCTTCCTCATCATGATTATCCAACTCAAAAGCAGCAGGAATATATTCTTCGAGCGTGAATTGATATGCGGCTGTAGAATAACTAGCTAGACTTTGTGCAATTACTTTAACTTCAGTAAATTGTGTTGAGATTTGCTGATAGCTAACTATAGCAACATCAAATCGGCAAGGATAATCTACCATGTGGGGGTGTTTAACTAAAAACATCTGTGCTGCACGCCAGAGTTTCACTTGCTTTTTGAGGGCGATCGCGTTTCTTCCTCCTGCATCCCAATTAGTGAGACTGCGAGTTTTCACCTCCACAAACGCCAGCATCGCAGATGAAGTCAGATTTGAATTCTCGCCATCTCCCAACCTCCCCATCACCCCATTTTTTGCCACTCCTCCATTTTCAGCAATAATATCAATTTCCCCCCACCGACAACGCCAGCGCCGATGCAGAATTACCCAACCCTGAGATTTCAACCATTGTGCTACCAGATCTTCTCCAGCGTTACCGATATCGGGATAATTATGATATGGAGGATGGTTTGCCATTGGCTAAAAGTACGATGAGTTCAAGGTTAAGCGATCGGATTAGGACAAGCATACTCAGTCTATTACTTTTGACTGTGATTGCCATCACAGCTGCTTTAGCTTTCCCGCCAAGCGCTGTAGCAATCAACTATAACAACCGAACCCTGATTGAAGCTGATTTTTCCAAACAGGACTTGACAGATTCCAGCTTCGATCATGCTAATCTCCGTAACAGCAACTTCAGTCAATCCAATTTACGTGGAGTCAGATTCTTTTCAGCAAACTTAGCCTCCGTAGATTTTACCGGAGCTGACTTAAGCTATGCTGATTTAGAATCAGCACGGATGACCAAAGCGAATTTGACGAATGCAATATTAGAAGGCGCTTTTACTACCAGCACCATGTTTGATGGAGCGATTATTGATGGCGCAGATTTTACTGATACGTATCTGCGTGAGGATACACTCAAAAAATTGTGCAAAGTAGCTAAAGGTACTAACCCAGTGACAGGGCGCAATACTCGCGATACTTTAATGTGTCCCTAATCTCTAACAAGATTGGGTTTTCTTTGTGTCTTTGTGTCTTTGTGGTTCAAAAATAAATTTTATTAACCACCAAGACACCAAGACACCAAGTTATGTAAATCAATTAATTTCTCAACGCTTGGATGAATCTTTGCAAACCCCTGAACACGCTCGGCTGTTTTGCGGGTACCGCTTCTTCTGCGGATGTTGGTGCTTGTCCCTTTGCAAGAATCAGATCCAAGTCATCACCAGAGGGTTTTTGTGGTAAATCCACAATTTTTTGGTATTCACCACCATTTTCTACCCAAATTTCCCACATTCCAGGATAGCAGCGAAATAAGGCTACCCCTTCATAGACGGGGCGGAGGTAGTAACAAGATTCGATCGTATTCAAAAAACGGATGCGGGTTTGTCTGGAGGCGTAACCAATGCCTATCTTTCCGGCATCTTCTAGAAAGGGGTTTAACATTATGAAGGGGCGATCGCCTATTTCTTCACAGATTTTTTCTAACTGCGGTAATTCTGGTGAAGTGGGAGCAATAAACAAGAAGATTTCATCTTCTGGCTGAATTTTTGACTGGATGGAAGCAGCCCTGCCAGTCCCGATATCGAGGATCTTAAATGATACATCTGTCCAATCGCGGCGGGCAAGAGCAGCACTACCCGCATCAGGAAACAGAACTTTTAGTTTGTCGCCGTATTCTGCAAATATTGGTAAAAATTGTTGGGCGACTGACATCAGTTTCAGTTCTGGAAAGAGTAACTCAACTTGTAGTTTGGCATACCCATCCGCTAAGGCAGCTTGTGTAGCGACTTGGGCTTGGGCGATCGCATCTTCTAGAGAGTTTGGTAGTTCAGGCATATTAAAAATTTTTGGATTTTAGGTTGTTAGTTGTTAGTTGTTAATTGTAAAAAACCACCAACCACTTTCTACTAACCACTAACTAATCACAACCAATTCTACAGGTGATAGCCGCTGCAAAACCTGCTTGAGTACCATTGCTACCCAATCTATATCTGCTTCTGTAGTGTCTCGCCCCAGTGTCATGCGAACTCCTGCCAAAGCAGCTTTGTCGGAGTAGCCCATTGCTAGTAGAATTGGGCTAGGGCTGAGTTTACCGCTATTGCAAGCTGCACCAGCACTGACAGCAATACCAGCACGGTTCAACTCCCGCACCAGAGTTCTACCACTGAGTCTTTCACCATCGGCGTGTTCCAAACAGAAGCTGACATGGTGAGGTAAGCGGTGAATCAAATCGCCTGTGGGGATTAAACCAGGGATGTCGGCTAATTGGGAAAACAGGCGATCGCGTAACTGCATCAATCTGGGTGTCTCTATTGCCATCTCTTGTCCTGCCAATTCTGCTGCTACACCAAAGCCGGCGATCGCTGGTACTGCTTGTGTACCAGAACGCAACCGCTTTTCTTGTCCTCCACCACCCAGGAGGGGAACTAATTCTACACCCGGACGCACGTACAACGCCCCTGCACCTTGGAGTCCGTAAATTTTGTGACTGGACATACTCAGCAAATCTACAGGTAAAGCTTGCACGTCTACAGGCAAGCGTCCCACCACCTGCACTGCATCTGTGTGGAATAATACACGACTGCTACGAGCAATGTTTCCTAGTTCGGCAATGGGTTGCACCGTACCAACTTCACTTTGTCCGTAAATTATGGACACCAACACGGTGTTATCTTGCAACGCCGCCTTTAAATCTAAGGGGTTGACTCTCCCTTTACTATCCACCTTCAAACGGGTCACTTC
>JANZYY010000594.1 GCA_026419705.1 Fischerella sp. | reverse complement strand
CTTTACTATCGGGATAAAAAAAGAGTTAGGGAGATGGGGTATACAGGATGGGGCAAAGGAAAAATCATTACTTCAACTCCCAAAGCCCAATTCCCCACCTGCGATTCTCCCACTCTTAGTAACTCTTCCTGGTCTTACTGTACCAATAATTCATGAATGATTAATCGATGCTCTCGTAGGGAGGACTTAGGATTACATTCTCGAAACAAAAGCGAAGTAGCCACAAGTTCCACCAGTCACAAACATGATATGACCGTCACTTTTTCATTTTCCGTCCCCATTTGGTCTTAAGCATCAAATTTTTTAGAGAAAGCGACATCCACCACAGTGTCATCTTTCCACTATTAATGCTTGTACTTCCTTGAAAAAAGAACCACCAACAGCAACGACATAATCATCATAATTTTAATTGGCATGGCAGGTAATCCACAGCTCAATCATCAATCAGCTTTCCCTGGCTATCTATTGACTCAAGAGATATTGTAATTAAAATCACGGAATTTGAATGATAAATCTTGGGTGCTTTCTGGTTTGAGTTCTGATTGTATGGACTGATATTCGCAAATTTGAGTTGTCAACCATTGATCTTGATTACCACCTCGAATTTCTCTTTTTTGCTTGCCAACTACCTCAAGATAAGCAAGGTCTTTAATCTTGCTTAAGCAGCTTTGTCCGGGATTACTATCTGACTTGCGATCGGAAGGATGTTTAGCAAGTTTGAGATTCTCGCTGCGTTTTTGATTGACTCTTTTCAATTGTGAGTTTTCTTTAATCAATCGGTTGTAGGTGCGGTACGGTATGTAATGCAAAGGATTGTATCCCGCGAACCGTAGCATTAAAACACAAGCCCAGGAATATTTGCCTGCAAGAATCGCTTCAACTAATTGGTCAAATTGTTCTGAGTTCAGTGTCTTCTCTAAATTGCTATTATTGCTTGCTATGTCTTGGTTCATAGTCTTAGTTGTCTTGAATAGGGTAAAAAATCTTTGCTAGTTGTTGTGGTGAAGGGCGATGGAATTAAGATTTACAAATTGCTCTTGCTTTTTTGCAATTCCTTAATCGGTTCAAGGAACATATCAGCTATACGGCGGTGATGGATAATTTGAGCAGTAGCAGTTTGTCCAGCTTTGAGGTTAATGGCTTGATTGCGATTCACAGCTACTTCTACCCGATAAACCCAACCTAATTTCCGATCGTGCTGAACATCGGGAGAGATTGACATGACACTCCCAAAGAGGATGTTGTTGTTTCCATTAACGCGAGCATCCTGTTGTCCAGTTTGGTTTTTTGGTAGTGTCTCGGCCGCATCTAGATGAGCGGAATCATGATTAAGTTTGATTTTGACTCGGTCTCCTTTGTTGACAGAGCCTACTTTCTGAAAAGGTAAGGTAGTAACCAAAACCAGAGATGCATCCATGGAAGCAATTTCAGTTGGGGTTTGTTTAGGTTGAATTACCCCGCCAATGCTACTGATGTTTGAGGAGTATACAACACCATCTATGGGTGCATGGAGAAATTTTGGTTCTACCTCTGCTTTGGTTTGGTTCAGCAAAGTTTTAGTTTCGGTAATTTTGGATTGCAACTGGGTTATTTCCGTTTGCAGTTGATTTAGTAGCTGTTGTTTGGTAGCTAATGAGGATATTTGAGGAGAAACGATACTTCCTGAGGCTGTTTGCTCCTTTGTTGCTGTCATAGCTACAGAAGTTACTGCTTTGGAGCCAGTTCGATACAGCAAAGTTTTTATTTGCTGGAGTCGTTGCTTTTTTACTTTTAGGTCATGAACTAAGGTGTCTATTTTTGCGATCGGCTGAGTGGCTTTGACTTTTTGGTGTTCTTTGACCGCAGTCTTAACTTTGCCAAAATCCTGCGGTTGAGGTCGATAAAGCCTTGCTAATGGTACGAATTTTCCTTGGACTTGACTGACCTCTTGTATATTTCCCGTACACACCCAAACTACAATAGTCACAAAAAAAGCTAGACCACCTAGCAAAACAAGATAGGAAAGAAGCGAAGGCTGCTGCTCCAACACTTTCTGCAAAGGTGTAGCGTATTTGCCTTTACTCGTAATTTCTGCCTGGGAAGTGGTAGCCGTTGCGGTGTAGAGATTTGTGGGTAGTTCTGTTAGCGCTGCTCCTACTGAAGTAGTACTACCCCCATATATTTGGGCCATTTCAGGAGCCTGATTGTAGCAGGAATGCACATTCTGTGCTTTTATATTGAAACTCTCTGATTGGCTTGAGGTTTCGACTGCATTTGACCTGATGATTCTGTCCATGAGCTGACCTAAAATCGGAAACCTAACTTTGTGGGTTTAGATTTGATAAGGCAGTGACTGAGGCAAAATTTACCTTGACTCATGTCTTTATGACTGGTATGAAAAAGTCTCCGTTTGGCTCTTGGTAGATGCAGTTGTGCCCTCTTGAAAACTCAGTTCACTCCTAATTCAATTACTTTTCCCTGGTGATTTTGTGTATTAATTTACACATTTTTAGGAGTATCTTAAGTAAGACTGCGCTTTTACTACAAGAGCGAAGAAAAAATCTTCATCCTTGATGTTCAAGAACAACATTCGTACTTATACTATTTTTTTTCATGAATGTCATCTGCTGATTTTGCATTTTTTCAATTTCAATGTATTGAATATACTCTCTTATTTAAATAATTATTATACAAATTCAGTTTTGTCCACTAGTGTTAAATACATTAGGGGTTTCGCCCCTCACCTACTATTGATTTTCAACTTTGTTTTTACTGGAACTACTGGGAAAGTTTACCAGTAACTTTATTGATGCGCTATCTACAAATATGAATGTACTTATAGCGATTTTATCGGTCTTTACTTGGCATAAAAAATAATGATAATTTTTATAATTAAAGCAATATACGTATTCTTTGCTTTGGCAGTAAAAGCCTTGCTTTAGCTGAAATTTTCAGCTTAAATCCTATGACAAAATTACAACTAGTTTGTTGTTAATTTTGCTGGAAAATCAATCTATGTTCTCCCAAAAAATGTAAAAATTACTATTTGATGTGAGAAGATTAGAATTACTATAAAAAGCATGACTATGATATAATTGAATACCTATATAAAAGAGTGTAATGATAAAAAAGTAGCAGACAAACTCTATGTGGCACTACGAGATTATCTGAGTTGCAAGAAAATTAAGTTGCAGTAAATATTCTTAAGTATTTTGAAAACAATATTTGCGGCAATGATGTGACATCACTAAGTGATATTGGTGCGATTGCAGATACTATTGCTGTTGAATTAAGTGGTAATAAAGACCACCAATTTTCATTAATTCTTGATGATTGCCTTGCTCAACAAGAATACCTCGGTCTAAAACGAGAATGCAGTCAGCATGGCGAATAGTGGAGAGACGATGGGTAATGATAAAGGTAGTGCAAGGAGTGGATC
>JANZYY010000593.1 GCA_026419705.1 Fischerella sp. | reverse complement strand
GGTTACTACGGTACGAGTGAAACTGCTGTTTTTGATGAAACTAGCTCAGCAGGTAACGATTTTCTCGCCCAGGTCTGTCAAGCTTGGGAAGCAGAAGCGCAAAAAGTCACAGATGCTGGTGTCAGACTAGTAATTTTGCGATTTGGTATTGTTTTGGGTTTGGGTGGTGCTTTGGGTAAAATGATTACTCCCTTTAAACTGTTTGCGGGCGGTCCTATTGGTAGTGGTAGGCAATGGTTTTCTTGGATACATATAGATGATTTAGTTAACCTGATTCTACAAGCCTTAACTCAACCACAAATGTCGGGTGTATATAATGCTACCGCTCCCCATCCTGTCCGCATGTCAGAATTATCCAAAACAATCGGGAAAGTAATGCATCGTCCTTCTTGGTTGCCAGTCCCAGGCTTTGCAATTGAAGCGCTTTTGGGGGATGGAGCAATAGTAGTTTTAGAAGGTCAACAGGTTCTCCCCAAGCGCACCATAGAAAGTGGCTTTGAATTTAAGTATCCTAATTTACAGTCTGCCCTAGAGCAAATTTTGAAGTGATGTTAGTAGTTAGTAGTTAGTAGTTAGTAGTTAGTAGTTGGTAGTTAGTAGTTGGTAGTTAGTAGTTAGTAGTTGACCACTATCCACTAACCACTAACCACTCACTATTAACTATTAATTAGACTGAAATTTTTGTGAAATCCAATTGATGAACCCGTTCAGAAGCGCGCCAGCAATCAGGATACCAATAGCTGGGTTAAATACGGGTTGCCACAGTTTGTACCATAAATCCAAGCCTAACGGTACTCCTGATGCTTTGCCAATAACTGCGATCGCCAACCAGCCAAAGCCAAGCAAAACCAGGAATACATCAACCACTAAAACTAAGTTGAGCCAATTCAAAAATTTTTCTTTCATAATTTCAATGGAAAATCAGGGTTGTTAGTTGTTAGTTGTTAGTTGTTTGTTGATGGTTGCTAGTTCCAAACAACAACCAACAACCAACAATGTCCCTTATTACTCTTCAAATAGCCAACTTTTAACCTTCGCCAAACTCTGCCAATTTGGTTTTCTGCTAAGACCGTCTTCAATACTATTTCTGATTTCCTCTCGTAATTCTGGGCTGACCATCATTAATTGATTAGCTGCTTCAACGTGTTGACGCAAACCTTTTTGGCCGGTCTCCAACATAGCAATGGCAAGATTAAGTCTTGCCTGTGGGTCTTGTGGGTTTAACTTTACTGCTTTTTGTGCAGCTTTAAAAGCGGAGTTCGGTTTGTCGTCTAACAAGTACAACCACGCCAGACAGGTCCAAGCAGCACTACTTTTGGGAGCGCGATCGCAAATCTCTTTAAATACGGGAATCAAAGCATCAGCTGATTCTCCCGCTTTATAGCGTTCTAAACCTGTATCAAACAGGGATTCAACTGTTTGAGTCATAGTAACTTTGTCAATGGTCAATAGTTCATAGTCCATAGTCAACAGTCAAAAGTCAACAACCAAAAAACCATTGACTAATGACCATTGACTTTTAACTAAACTCCAAATGACTTACCGCAACCACAAGTTTGGGTGGCGTTGGGGTTGGTGAATTGGAAGCCACCACCAATCATGGCATCGCTATAATCAAGGATTAAGCCATAGAGATATAATAGGCTTTTGCGATCGCAAACAATTTTGAAGCCGTCGTAATCAAAAACCTCGTCTTTGGAAGAAATCTTACTCGGATCTTCAAAATCCATCATATAAGACATTCCAGAACAACCACCTTGACGGACTCCTACCCGCAAGCATAAGTCTTTACCGCCTTGCTTTGACTGCAAAAATTTCACTTGTCGCAATGCTGATTCACTCAACTGAATTCCTCGTTGTGAAGACTGAGTTGCTTGTGTCATCTGCTTTTTCAACTCCTTACATGGTTATCGATTACCCGATGAGGAGGAAGCCAGGAACTTTTAACCTCAAGGCTTCGTCCTCGGGTTGCTCTGAAAATTGTCCAGACGCTGCCATGAAAGCGTCTGGACAAAGGTTTTTTATTCATTTTAGCGGGGTTGATGTCCGAAGTTGCCAATTGTAAATAGTGCGTCAAAAGCGCGCAAAGATTTTTATTCTAGAATTGAGAGATTAAAAGTGTTTAGAGATTCCATATTTTTGGAATTTCAGCCTTTGGCAGCCCACAGCCATAACCATCCTTCAATGAATAGCCAAGGGAGTCTTATCGGAGGCTAGCCCTGAGCCAAAAGTGTACTTTCAAATCGCTTGTTTTGATTCACTTACTCTATGACAAGTTTTAATCGCTCTACCAGCCGTCGTTTGCGGAAATTAACTCAAATTCCTTCTGTATGGGAGGGCGATCGCCGTCCATTGTCATCATCACAAACCCAGCACCCAGACTCTGAGGCTAAAGGCGAATGTATTCTTTGGGTAGATGGTACGCAAGGCATCGTTAGAGGAATGGACGTAGTACCCCCAGAAAGTGGTCCAGAGGCAATTGTTCGGACTTTGATGCGGGCAATGGAAAATCCCCATAGTCCTGCCAAACCCGCCCGTCCCCAAAGAATTGTGGTGAGAGACCGCGAAATACAATTTTACTTGCGCGGCGTCCTTCAAGATTTGGATATTGCAATTGACTACTCGCCTGAATTGCCTTTAATTGATGAATTGTTTCGTGGGTTTGCCGAAATTCTCGACAGTCAAGTCCCCGAATTACCTCCACAATATGCACAAGCCTTGCGAGATAAGGCATTTGCAATTTGGCAGGCAGCTCCTTGGGAATTGTTGGAAGAGCAGCAAATCTTGTCAATAGAAATTAATAAGTGGGATGTAGGTACAGTCTATGCCTCGATGATGGGGATGCTGGGGATGGAGTATGGAGTCTTGTTGTATCGTTCGGAAGAATCCCTGAAGCAGTTTCGCGCCACAATTTTAAGGGAAGACGAATCACAAGGGCATTTGGAAGAAGCTTTCCTGAAGCAAGATTGCCTGTTTTTAACTTTTGAACATGCTAAGGAAACCGACGAAAATGACAAAGAATTTGATGATTTAGCTGATTTACCACTGTCAGAAATTCAACCGACCTTCGGCAACATTCATCCTCTGGAGGGACTGCGATCGGTTTTGTATGATGAAGAGGCACTGATAGTGTATGTTGCTCTCGAAAGCCTTTGCCGTTTTATCCGAGACCACCGTCGTCAGTTAGGTAGGGACAATTTTCCTGCCCTCAGCCGTCGCTACCGTATTTCCTTGCCTCAGTCTAGCGACGAACAAACCAAATCAGTGTCTGTGACTGTCTCTAGTATGCCGCAGTTGACAGCAGAATTAGAAGAAATGGTGGGCTACGATCTCGACGAGGAAGACGAAACTAGCTCGGTAACAACACCAACTTTCCGGTCATTGCGAGATGACTTGATACCAGAAGACTCTTTCCTCAGCTTGGGTG
>JANZYY010000592.1 GCA_026419705.1 Fischerella sp. | reverse complement strand
GTACACAACGACGTAGTACTTGCCTTTGGCACACCCGAAAAGCAAATTTTAATTGAGCCAGTATTCGCTCAGTTCATCCAAGCTGCTCACGGGAAAGTGCTATACGGAATGGACGTCTTATTGTCCAATCCCAACAGTGTTGCTTACACAGCCTACCCCAACTACGGTAACGTTTGGTTGCCTGGTTGGCTAGATGCAATCAACGCTGGTACTAACTCCCTCTTCTTAACAATTGGTCCTGGTGACTTTCTAGTACACCATGCCTTTGCCCTAGCCATCCACACCACTACCTTGGTATTAGTCAAAGGTGCTTTGGATGCTCGTGGTTCTAAGCTGATGCCTGATAAAAAGGACTTCGGCTACGCCTTCCCTTGTGATGGTCCCGGTCGTGGCGGTACTTGTGACATCTCAGCTTGGGACGCCTTCTATCTTGCTGCTTTCTGGGCATTGAACACAGTAGGTTGGGTAACCTTCTACTGGCATTGGAAGCATCTGGGTATTTGGCAAGGCAACGTGGCTCAGTTCAACGAATCTTCTACATACCTCATGGGCTGGTTCCGTGATTACCTCTGGGCTAACTCTGCTCAGTTAATTAACGGATACAACCCCTACGGCATGAATAACCTGTCTGTTTGGGCTTGGATGTTCCTCTTCGGACACCTAGTCTGGGCTACGGGCTTCATGTTCCTGATCTCCTGGAGAGGTTACTGGCAAGAGTTGATTGAAACTCTTGTTTGGGCCCACGAACGCACTCCGATTGCGAACCTGGTTCGCTGGAAAGACAAGCCCGTTGCTCTGTCTATCGTTCAAGCTCGTTTGGTTGGTTTAGTTCACTTCTCTGTGGGCTATGTTCTAACTTACGCAGCATTCCTGATTGCCTCGACAGCTGGTAAGTTCGGTTAATGCGGCTGCTAGCTAGTTTTGATAGGTAAGTAAAAAAAATCCCCTGCCGAAAGGTGGGGGATTTTTTAGTAGTTGGGCAAGATGTTTAATCAACAAGAGAAGTTTGAAATATTTGATTTTGCTATGGGAAATATAAACGCAAGGACAGACATGATGCTCATCATTGTCATTTATTTAAATGCTCAGAGACTTAGCGATGGAAAAATATAATCCCATCAAAACGACTAATGCTAATTTAGAAGATTCAGAATTCATCTTTATTCATTTGCAGTTATGCCTTATGAAAAAACTTTTTTGGATATCCACCAAAGTAAGGCAGCTATACTATGCATTTGACAGATAAAAGATTAATAGTAGAACCAGGTATAATCGCTGGTGATACGTACGTCATTTCTGAATCTCGTTAAAGTTTGACAACTCGTCATTTGACATCATTAGCGTAAAGGCAAACAATTTAGCACAGAGGCGCTTTTGTCATGGAGTTAAAAATCCATTGATTTTTTATTTTTTATATTTCTAATGACTTTGGTGTGAGAACTTGACAAGCCAACTGTATCCATTCCTAGTCAGACTAGCCGTAATACTACTAGCAATATTCGTAAATCAGCAAGCTTTTGCAAAGACAACAACAGCTCGTGAAAACCCTATTGCAAAGATTCCCCGCCTTTGAGAGATGGAGCGTCCTCACACAAGTATCAAACAGTGGCTGGCTCAGCAACAGCCTTCTGAGACGATCTTAGTCACAGGGGTAAGGTTGAATCAGACTTCTAGCGGCTTGGAGATGATTTTAGAAACAACTGCATCCGATCAAATCCAAGCCACAACTAAAACTGAAGGAAATAACTTTATTGCAGATATCCCTAATACTCAACAGCGTCTAACTAGTAACAATTTCTTCTGCCAATAACAACCAATTACGGGAATTACGGAAGTAACAGTGACAAATCAGGGTGCAAATAAGCCTGCGGGGATTGAGTAACTTTAACTTTTTGGCAAGCCAAGATAGCGTCGCCTTTTATATTGATGATGTCCTGTTTGGTTACGGTGGCTTTTTAGACCTTAGTTTAATTGATTTGGAGCGGGTAGAAGTATTGCGAGGTCCACGAAGACCCTCTATGGTAGAACCAGTTCGGGTGGACGGCTTGGTAGATAATGTGTTTTTTGACCGCACAGTCGGGGAGCGATCGCAACTCACGGGACGAGCACAAATCCTGTGGGCGCCTACGCATTATGGTGTATAATTTAATACTTATAAAACCATCCCGATGGCGACAATCCCACCTTTGTCCCTCGCGATAGTGACGACCCTTTCAAAAGTGAACAGACTGTCGGTGGTCACGCACGAATCAGTAGTGATACGCAAGCACTCAAAATCAACTATGATAGCGCTGGATTCCAAGCGCAGAACAGTTTCGCAACACCTACGCGGTTTTCAGACAGCTAGACTACAAACCTATTGAGCCGTTAACCCTATTTGCAGGTCTGCGCTATGAATCTTCTGACATCTCGCTCGCTCGCCGCCGTGTCTTTGAAACTCCTAATGGTGCAGTCATACCTAGCAGTCCTAAACTGCGGGGAGCAGACCAGAAAAGCGATGAATGGATTCCTCGATTGGGAGTGCAGTATCAATTTAACCCGAATTTCATGGCTTACAGCACGATCTCAAAAGGTTATCGACCAAGCGGATTTAACTACCGCGCTGATACGGAAGACACACGCCGATATGAAGAAGAAATATCTTGGACTTACGAAGTCGACTTAAAGTCTTCCTGGCTGGATAATCACTTGACAGCAAACTTGTCAGTGTTTCATACCAACGTTGATGATTATCAAATTTTGCTAGCTGATGAGTTCGGATTTTTCCGCAACGTAGCTAATGCTGATGTCAACATCACTGGAGTAGGATTTGAGGTCAAAGCCAAGCCTTTACAAGGACTAGATTTAATCGGCTCAGTTGGCTATGTAGATAGCAGATTTCAAGATTACAAAAACCTCTTTACGGGTGCAAATTTTAGCGATAATCGCGTTCCCCTCTCACCAGAACTGACTTCTAATTTAGCTGTTCAATATCGCAGTCCCGGTGGTATTTTTGCTCGTGTAGAATTGCGTGGCTACGGTACAAATTATTTTGATGATGCCAATGAAATTAAGCAAGATCCCTTTGCACTAATCAATGCTCGTATTGGTTACGAAGGATCTAATTATGGCATTTATTTATATGCAAACAACTTGTTTGATACTCGCTATATTACTTCTGGTTTCTTTTTCCCACCACCAAACGTAATTGCAGGTTTTGGTGACCCCGTGACTTACGGTGTGCAATTCTGTGCTAATTTATAATGACATCACGATCTCAAAGCTGGTTCTACTCGCTACCCTTTGTATTTCTCGGTTCATCCCTACTCAGATTTCTGGGTTTTTTTATCCTGATGGAAGGATTAAAATTTCTTTGGTCGCCACAAATTGACCGCTATCGTCTATGTAGGCTATACCAATTCTGTATGAAGATGCGCCCTCCGTGTCAGA
>JANZYY010000059.1 GCA_026419705.1 Fischerella sp. | reverse complement strand
AGATGTGTATAAGAGACAGAATACATACTGTTTGACCGCTACGGACGCGATCGCCTACTTCCACAAAGGGCGGTTCACTCGGTCCTGGGGCGCGATAAAAGGTTCCCACCATTGGGGAAGTTACTTCTATAAATTTTTTTTGCTCAAGCGGTGATGGAGTCATGCTTGAGTGCACACCTGCAGCTATTGGTACTTCTACATGGCGATCGACATTGGCTTGATGTCTGTCAGGAGATACTGCTGGCGTTGTTATTGGTGTAAATGACGTCAATCCCGAACCCGCAACCGCACCTGGGGTTCCTGCTGTTGCTGTTAACATTCCTGGAGTGGTGCTAACAGCTTTACGTATTGTGATTTCAAAATCGTCGCTTTTAAGCGTTACTTCTGTAATGTCTGTCTGTGCAATTGTTGTCAACAACTGGCGAATTTCATTAAAGTCCAATGGCACTGCTTTGATTACCTCATAATTAAGAGCGGGTATTAGATACACCTATTGGTAAAGTTTTGGTAAATTTTAATATTTAAGTGGGGCAGGGATGGAAATCCCTGGTTGGGATGGAAATCAATATTTCCATCTTCGCTGAGTTAAAACTTACTCCCTGCCAAGATATGTATCATTACGGGTGTCAATGCGGATGCGTTCTCCTTGGCTAATAAATAAAGGAACCATGACAACTGCACCAGTTTCTAGCGTTGCAGGTTTACTACCACCTGTAGCAGTGTCACCTTTAACACCAGGGTCTGTTTGCACCACTTCTAAAACAACAGAGTTGGGCAGTTCTACTTCTAGCACTTGGTCGCCCCAGCGAACGACGTTGACTTCCATGCCTTCTTTAAGGTATTTGACGCGATCGCCAATTTGAGCCGCACTCAATCTGCCTTCTTCGTAAGTTTCCATATCCATAAAGACGTATTCATCGCCATCTTTATAGGTATGTTGCATGGTAGTTTTTTCTAGAGTAGCTTGCGGTACAGTTTCACCAGCCCGGAAAGTCCTTTCTACTACGTTTCCAGTTTGGACATTTTTCAACTTTGTCCGCACAAACGCGGAACCTTTTCCCGGCTTAACATGCAGGAATTCCACTACCCGCCACACAGTTCCATCTAAAACAATTGAGACACCAGGTCGAAAGTCATTACTGGAGATCATGAAGCTTTCAAAATTTGGAAGACAATCGGCATTTATTGTACCCCTCAAAAGGAGAAATTAGTCATTTGTCAACAAACAAGGCAGGAGGTTGATACAAAGTTAGGTTCAATCGTAAAGACTGATGGGGTAATAGGGTGAGGTTTTCCCCACCTTTGTACCCAACAGACTTACTATCTTTTGAATACAAGTCGGTATCACTTGGCAGCAGGCACAGAGGATAGTAATTTTTTCTTAACTTGTGGTGAACAAAGTTCATTAGCTTTTTGCTCGATCGTAATGACCACAAGTAAAGATAAAGCCTAATACTAACTGTTCTTACGCATCAAATCATGTCATCAATAGCAGCTTAACCGTATCTTTAACTGCTGCGACTGAAAAACACAGCAGCCATGATAATTAAACTTAACAACGCCAACGGTACCCAAAGGTTGGGAAGATCTTCAAAACTCATAAATAATAGAAAACATTTCAAAGAGATAATACTTGTAATACAGCAGTGCTGAGAAGATGTCTGAAAAGCTCCCGGTAACAAATCAGGCGCTTGGAGTTTACCTGAATCCCCCTTAGAGAGGGGAATTCAAGACTGTTTCTCTAAATCCCCGTTAGAAAGAGAGACTTTCAATTAAATTCAATTAAAATTGTTTCCCCTGGGAAGGGGGCGCTGCGGGGATTAAAGCAAATATCTGATACTTCTTAGACTTCCTCTAAATGGGAGAAGCCACGATGACATCACAAGAAACAGTGATATGGCTACAAGAACGCACGGCTTTAGGAATTCTTTCACCTGAACCACTAAGCGCGATCGCCCAAGTTATTGAAGAAAAAGTTTTTCCAGCAAACTACACTCTTGCTAGTGAAGGCACTCTTCCAGAAGCACTTTATATTCTTCTAGAAGGTAAGCTCGAAAGCAACAGCAGCAATCAAAATAACCCAAGTTTAACCGTTGGTTTTCTGCCTGGAGCAGTAATTCATTTACAAGAAATATTGTTAGCTGAATTAGCTCAGCGCACAATTACGACTGTGACGGAATGTTGCTGCTGGGTTGTACCTGCTGCAAAATTTCGAGAAGTAACTGACAAATATCCCGAAATTACTCAGGTTGTCTCCCGGATGCTGTCTCAAGAATTGGCACAGTTAGCATCTGCTTTCAACTATGAGCAAGAACGCTCTTTGGCATTACGACCGTATTTAGTTACCAAAGCAGCACGGGGTATTGTGGGAACAAGTCGCTATGCAGTGCGTCTGCGCGAACAAATTCGGGAGGCTGCTAGCGATCGCCAGTCTGTACTAATTTTCGGAGAACCAGGGTTGGGAAAAGACAACATTGCTGCTCTGATTCATTTTGGTTCCAAACAGCGGCGAGAACCGATAATCAAAATTAACTGCGGTATTCTCCAAACCAGCGGTGCTGAATTGTTTGGTCGTGCTGGTGGTAAACCTGGACTTTTGGAATGGCTGGGAGAAGGTACTGTTGTTCTCAACAACATCCAAGAAATTCCGCCGGAGTTGTTGCCGCAAGTCAAAAAATTACTGCAAGACCATACGTATATTCCCGTTTCCCGTTCTGGCGAGCCACCCGCCGAACCCCGCACCAGTCGCGCCCGCATTATGATAGTTGCGGAAAAAGCTCAGCCGCAAATTGAGCGCTGTGTTGGTCGAATTATTAAAGTACCACCGCTACGGGTGCGTAAAGCTGACATTCAAGCCCAAGTGGAATATTATATCAGTCTCTACGCTCGCTCTAGAGGTATTGCCAAACCTCATATTACCCCAGAAGCTTTACGCCGCCTGCAGTCCTACGATTTCCCCGGCAATTTGAAAGAGTTACAAAATTTAGTGGAACGGGCAATTGTGCAAGCGGGAGAGGCAAAGGAGTTAACAGAAGAAATTTTCTGGTCAGCGGAAACTAAGAAAAAGCGATTTCGGATGAATCTTTTGAATGCTTATCCTGGTTTGCGGAAGTTCCTGCGTAGTCCATGGTGGCCGGATCGCATTAACTATGGTTTTACTGTTGCTGGTTTTGCTTTGATTGTGGCGGTGTTATTTGTTGGGCCGCAAACACGCGATCGCAATTTTGCTTTAAATTTATTCTGGGCTTGGTGGTGGCCTGTATTTCTTTTCTTGTTCCCCTTTCTCGGTCGGATCTGGTGCGCCGTTTGTCCATTCATGATTTACGGTGAAATCACGCAAAAGTTGTCAATGTGGTTGTTTCCTAGAAAACTAAAGCGCTGGCCGCGAGAAGAAGCGGAAAAATGGGGTGGATGGTTTTTGTTTGGGATGTTCACTCTGATTTTTTTGTGGGAAGAACTTTGGCATTTAGAAAATACAGCTTATCTTTCTGCTTGTTTGTTGCTGCTAATTACTGCTGGGGCAATGATTTTTTCTACTATTTTTGAGCGACGGTTTTGGTGTCGGTATCTCTGTCCGATTGGTGGGATGAATGGACTATTTGCCAAACTCTCAATGACAGAACTCCGGGCACAACAGGGTATTTGTTCTGCGACTTGCACTACCTATCAGTGCTACAAAGGCGGGCCGCAAAAAGGCGAAGGGATGGAAACTAACGGATGTCCGCTGTATTCTCACCCTGCACAGTTGGAAGACAATAGAGACTGCGTGCTATGCATGACTTGTTTAAAAGCCTGTCCTCACCGTTCTGTCGAGTTTAATTTACGTCCTCCTGGTATAGAATTGTGGACCACTCATGTACCCCGCAGTTATGAAGTTGCTTTGTTGTTTTTACTGTTGGGTGGAGTATATTTGCATCGCTTGCCGGAGTTGAAATCTTGGTTGGGATTGCAAATAGATTTAACCCAGTTTGTGCCTCATTTGGGATTATCACTGCTAGCTTTGCTGATGCCAGTGACTGTTATCTTGGTTGCATATGGGTTAATACAAATTTTTTGCCGTTTTGATAGTTATATTGATAGTTATATTAGGAATTTACGAACCACAAAGGACGCAAAGGACACGAAGAATTCTTTTGTGTCTTCTGTGGTTAAAATTCCAAGTCGCATTAAGCCGCGATCGTTTGTAGAGCTTGCCTATGGCTATTTACCTTTGGTACTGGGAGGTAATTTGGCTCATTATCTGCGCTTGAATTTGGGAGAAGGTGGACGGATTTTACCAGTATTTTTTGCTACGTTTGGCTGGAAGGGCGAGCAACTGCCTGTATTGGTGGCTCATCCAGCTGTGATTGCTTTTTTACAGGGAACAACGTTAACTTTTTCAGTTTTGTTATCGATAGTACTAACGCAAAAAATTGCTCGGCAACCAATAAGGATACTAGTGTGGCAACACCTAGCGACAATAGGGCTGGGAGCAAGTATGTGGCAGATGATTGTGTCTGGCTAATAGCTAGTTGCTGACGTTTCGCTATTAGCCTATTTAGGCATTGTGTGGTGTAGAAGAAGTATTATTGAGCGAGCAAACAGTAGTAGCACGACCGGATGCTGGGCGATCGTTGCTCTGTGGCTATATAGCTCTATGCAACCTAGTTCTGGGCTTGGCGTTATCCGCTATTGCAAAATTCGTTCTAAATTTCGGGTTGAGATAACTGTAGCTGTAATTGCGATCGCGGTCTTAGGCAAAGGTTTGTTACCTATTGCAGTCATTGGATTTGTCGCTTTTACCTGTGTTATACAGGTTGTACAAGATTTATATCAGAGTCGTCCCACTACTCGCTTGGTCGATCCGGGAATTTAAGTGTCATTAGTCATTGGTCATTGGTCATTAGTTAGTGGTTAGTGGTTGTACCAGACGTGCCATGGCACGTCTGTATATTGGTTAGTAGTTTTTAGTTGATTGTTACACCAATTTAAAAAATGATTGTGACAAATGGATTGACAGAACCGCGACAGAGACAGTAATTCCCAATCCAAAATCTAAAATCTAAAATCCAAAATGGTATTACAACCAATCAATGACAAATGACTAATGACTAATGACTTCTATTTATCGTGTTTTCAGCTACAGTTCCACACCCGATAATCAGGCAAGAATTTAAATTAGTATTTTGATTTAACCATGCAGCTTTTCTGCACATAATGCTGCTGATTCATGAAACCTCGAATCATTGTCTGTGGTTTAGGACGCACTGGATATAAAATCTTTCGTTTGCTGAGACAGCAGGGAGCATTAGTCGTAGGCATTCATTATCAACCGATTCCGGGCGAACGAGCAGGAGATGTCATCGTCGGCGATTTGCACGCAGCTAGTACCCTGAAAGCGGCTGGTATTCAGCAGGCGCACACGCTTGTAATCGCTGGGGGTGACGATGCACTCAATTTGCGAATTATGATGCAAGCGCGGGTGCTCAATCCCCGCATTCGGATTATCAATCGCTTCTTTAACACTAGCTTGGGAGAGCGTCTGGATCATGCCTTACCAGACCATTTAACTATGAGTGTTGCTGGATTGGCAGCACCTGTATTTACGTTTGCAGCATTGGGAAGCCAAGCTATCGGACAAATAAAACTGTTTCAGCAAACTTGGCCAATTCACGAAGAATATATTGATGAAAACCACCCGTGGTTGGGACGCAAACTGAGTGAATTGTGGAACGACCGGACGCGAATGCTTATTTACTATATGCCAGCAGAGGGTGAAGTAGATTTAGTCTCGGCAGTAGTAACAGGACACAAGTTAAAAGTTGGCGATCGCTTAATCGTTGGTACTCAACCCCGCACGCGCTGCATCCGCAGATCGATGATTGCTAAAATTCTCAAAGTTCTTACTAGCCTGCGGCAGTTTAAAAAACATGCTGAAGCAGTAGTGGTAATGTCTGTAGTGCTGCTGGTAATTATTGCGATCGCCACACTTATCTATACTTCTACTGATAAAGCTGTTTCCATCATCGATGCTCTCTACTTTGCCGTTGGTATGCTGACAGGAGCAGGCGGTAATGAAAAAGTTGTAGAACAAGCTCCCATCAGCATTAAATTATTCACCGTGTTGATGATGCTGCTAGGGGCTGCGGTAATAGGCCTTTTCTACGCACTACTCAATGATTTCGTTTTAGGCACTCGCTTTAAACAATTTTTGGATGCAACCCGGATTCCCCATCGCCATCATTACATAGTCTGTGGTTTAGGAGGTATCGGCATCAAAATTGCCGAACAACTTCACGCCAGCGGACATGAAGTCATTGTCATTGAGCGTGACACCAACAACAGATTTGTCAACACAGCGCGGGGATTAGGTATCCCCGTAATTCACGGTGATGGCAGCTTTGCTGCAATTCTCAAAGCCAGTAATTTAGAAAATGCTGCAGCGCTGATTGCTGTTACCAGCGACGATGCTACAAATATGGAAATTGCTCTCAAAGCCAAAGCCATCACACACAAAGTACCAGTAATAGTCCATTATGCCGATCCGGACTTTGCCCGCATGGCGCAACAAGTGTTTGACTTTGAAGCGGTCCTCAGTCCCGCCGAACTCGCCGCCCCAGCCTTTGCAGCCGCCGCCCTAGGCGGACGCATCCTCGGTAACGGCATCACAGCCGATAGCCTTTGGGTAGCATTCGCAACATTAATTACCCCTTCCCATCCCTTTTGCGGTCAGTGCGTCAAACAAGCAGCTATGGATGCTGACTTTGTACCTTTGTATGTAGAAACGAATAACCAAGAAATTCATGGCTGGGATTTACTGGAAATAAACCTTAGCGCTGGGGATATTTTGTATCTAACTATGCCAGCAAATCGCCTGTATCAATTGTGGCGTTATACACCGTCACAGGTGATGGTGAGTTGAAATTTGAGTCTAAGTTTTTGATCTCATGCTGTAGACGCATCTCAAGCCTAGTTTACAACTTGAGATTCTTCGCTCGCTTCACTGGCGTTACGCTGACAATGACAATTGAGAATTTGTTTGTCATGCTGAGTGGAGCAAAGCGGAGCGAAGCATCTATAGCTGTAACTGGTGAGCAAAATTCAGATTCTTCGCTTCACTGGCGTTACCCTGAGAATGACAATTGAGAATTTGTTTGTCATGCTGAGTGGAGCAAAGCTCAACGTAGATACTTTCTTTGGCTTCTCGCAGAGTAGCATCATGACAATTTAGGGATTGTTCAGATAAAGTGGTGTAGAACTTTCCAAGTACTTTTACTTATAAATGAACAATTATTATGTATATATTTTTACTAAATATTCAAAAACTCTTTACACGGGCGTGACTAATGACTTAATTCGTTTTATGCACGAGCATAAACAAAAGCTGATTTCTGGATTCACTCAAAAATACAACATTGATAGACTGGTTTACTACGAGGAAACAGTAGATGTTACAGAAGCGATCGCCCGTGAAAAGCAAATTAAGGGTTGGTTGCGTGCAAAAAAGATTGCTTTGATTGAATCAATGAATCCAGAATGGAAAGATTTGAGTGCAGATTGGTTTGATAAGTCAATATAAAAGAGCATTATTATTTGTCATGCTGTAGACGCAGTAGCGGTGAGTCAGCGCGTACCAAAGGGGGTTCTCCCCCAATCCCCCTCCCTGTCGGTCGTCGGGGCCGGTGAGTCCCCCATGTAGACGCGCGCAGCGCGGCTTCTCGTAGAGTAGGGCTTACCACAGGGTGCGGATGAAACTCGAAACTTTAGCTTCAAAACTCCAACATTTGACTTCTGGGTAGCGGTACTAATTTCATCAAAAGCGATCGCGTTAATTCACTTCCATCCACTTAATACACTTGTGCATCTGTTCTTTCATAGTTTCCGCATCTGTATGATACCTTCGCCCGTGGCCTGGAAGCACCCACTCAAAAGTGTAATTAGCCAACTTACGCATTGACTTAATTACTTCTGACCAAGAGTAAAAACAATAATTACGGAAGGCAATTAGCTGTTGAAGTTCATCACTCCAAGCCAAATGATCGCCAGCAAACAGAAACTTATTTTTGTACAACAGCCCAGTATGTCCCTTAGTATGGCCGGGAACTGGGATCATCAATAAATGGGGAGCTAACTGAATTGGTTCCGAACCAGCCAATTGAATTTCGACATCACGAGTACCTGTTGTGATGTCATCTTTGTGGAGGATGCGCTGACACCCAAAATGTTCAGCGTACTTTTGGTGATCTGCCACATCATCCATATGAGTCAGGAACATATAACGTATTCCCCCCATTTCTTCCAAACGCTTCACCAACGGTGGTGTAAAGCGGGGAGAATCTACTAAAACATTACTTTCTGGTAGCTCAATCAAATAGCTAGCACCACCAAAGGATTTTTCCGAGTGATAGCCACAATGGTAAACATTTTCCTCGAGGCGAATAGGAAAACTTAGTTGAACTGCTGTAATATCCCTGGGCTTTTCAACAGTACCAATAGAACTGGTAGGACAAGATAAAAGTGCTTGCAATGCTTTTAATCTTTCCACCTCATTTTTTGGTTGATGGTATACTACTGACATTCCCTCAACTTCAATAAATACTTCTGGAGCCATCCAACGGCAGGTATCGCAGTCAATACAAGTAGTATCGACATAAAAATCACCGCTGATATTTTGGGAGCGACGCAGATTTAAATGAGCCATGTTAAACCCTTTTATGAACCCTGTATGGCTACGCTAGCAAATGCGTGTTGTCAAGCTCTATCAATACTTGGTGTCTTTGTGCCTTGGTGGTTAAAAAAGTCCTGAATCACTAAGACACCAAGACACTAAATTTATGCAGTTTCTGTTTCATCTGTGAAAACCGCGATCGCATTTAGTACGGACACGCCATCGTGCCTCTGTACATCTAGTGGTTTAAACTAAATATCAAGAATTACCATCGCCATCCAACCATCATTGGTTTTTTCTAACTGAAACTGATGTAAGGTAACAGCTTTCACGTCTACCAACTGTTGATGGCGTTGAGGGTCAAGTTTTTCTCCTTGGAGGATAGCAGTGAGCTGGTATTTATCATCTTTCTCCTCAATATTAATTTGCCGCGTCCGCAACAAAAGTTGTTCGCTATCTTTGTAGTAAATCAATTCTTGAATAAAGTTAAATAACAATAAGTCTAATTCTTCATTTTCCAAACTTATGTTTCGCGTTTGTTGTGGTTTTATTGATTCCAAGTTATCAATCATGATCCTAATCGTTGCATCACCTGCTGCTTTAAAAAGCTCCGGCAAATCTTTTCCCCAAGCGCGAAAGGCAATATCAGCAGTGGCAACATCTTCAAGAAATTCGTAGGACATAAAAACACTTCACTTTCTATCCAAATTCTTTGTGTACTTTGCGTTCTTTGCGGTTAATTAATTCATCATCCCCTCGGGTGGTATACCTCCATTTATAGATATTTATCACTCACACAATTTCAATCTATCAATAATTTCTGCTTTTTTTAAACTCAAGTTTTTACCAATAAAAACTAGCTCTGTTACTTCCTGTGTAAACGGCTCTAATTCCCAACGCCCAGCTACAAAGTTAAATAAATACACGCCTTCAGGAAAGCGGATAAATCCTTTTGCTCGATAAACATCGGTTTCCAAACTATCAGCAAATTCCTCAAAACATTGGCGATTAAAAGTAGCAGAAGAACTGTAACTAAATGATTCAAACTCTGGCTGGTGAACATGCTGTGGTGGTGCTTGCACTCTTTCTCTTCCGATACCAAATAGCAAGTCGGGATCTGCCTGACCTCGCACAGTATGCAGAATCGAAGCAATTTCGTTAATCGAACGCAATTTTTTTTCTATAGCTTGCAACTCACTTTGAGAAACTAAATCAACCTTATTCAAGAGGATAGTATCTGCGGCTTCAATTTGGATGCGGGTAGTATGACCCACAGAAGGATATTTAATCATTGCATCAGCATCAATAACTGTAATCACTCCATCCAGCCGCACTCTCTGTAAACTTTCTTGAATATCAAAAATCAAAGCATCTGGTTCTGCAACTCCGGTTGTTTCCACTACGATATAATCTGGGTCAACCTTATCGATAATTTCATTCACTGCGGCCTCAAATTCACCCAGCAACGAACAGCAAACACAGCCACCTCCTAGATCCGCCATCTGCACGTTTTTGCCTTGAATGATTTTGGCATCAATGGCAATTTCACCAAATTCGTTCATCAAAATCGCAATTTTTTTGGGGAAAGTTTCCAGAATGTGACGTAGCAGTGTTGTCTTACCGCTTCCTAGCGGCCCAGTAATTATTGTTAGTGGTGTGCGGATCTGCATAAGTTAGCTCCAAATTTTCTATCAGTCCGGCGATTTAATTGGTATCCATTTCAAATGCAAATGACATTTAATCATCAATTTTTTAATCATTTCAAAACTCTGCTCTGGAGCTTTTACATTCCAATCTCAATTCACTACAAATTAATGCAAAGCTGCACCAAGGATAACCTAGCCTTTAATATTCCCAATTGGAGTCAACCGTGCGATCCGCTTGCTAATCCCAGCTAATTCAGCTGCTTCGATGACATCATCAATATCTTTGTAAGCTCCACCCGCTTCTTCTGCTAATCCTGAATAGGAGGTACTGCGGACATAAATTCCGCGGCTTTCCATTTCTTTTTGAAGTTTGTCTCCGCGATAAATTTTTCGCGCCTTTGTCCTACTCATCGTGCGTCCGCTACCGTGAGCAGTGCTGAAGAAAGTTTGTTCGCCACTTGCTACACCCACTAACAGATAGGAGCCTGTTTCCATACTGCCACCAATAATTACTGGCTGACCAATGTTTTTATACCTTTCAGGTACATCTTCCATCCCGGGAGCAAAAGCACGAGTTGCGCCCTTGCGGTGAACAAGCAGCGATCGCTCTTTACCATCTACTACGTGACTCTCTAATTTAGCAGTATTATGGGCGACATCATAAACCATGTGCATACCCAAATCTTCTGGCGATCGCCCCAAAATTTCTGAAAACACTTCCCGAATCCGGTGCAAAATCACTTGACGATTAGCAAACGACATATTGATACCGCATTTCATCGCCGCAAAATAATCTTGACCTTCGGGAGAGTCAAAAGGCGCACAGGCTAATTCTCGATCCAAAATTTTGATTCCGTACTTACTTTCCATCACCTTGAGGAAGATTTGCAGATAGTCGGTTGCGACCTGATGACCAAATCCCCGGCTTCCGCAGTGAAACATCACCACCACTTGATTGGGAATGGTAATTCCTAAACTTTTAGCTAATTCCTGGTCAAAAATATTTTCTGGTCGAGCAACTTGAATTTCTAAATAGTGGTTCCCAGATCCCAAAGTACCGATTTGGTTGAAACCTCTATCAATTGCTTTTTCGCTAATTTTGCTAGAATCAGCTCCCTTAATACACCCGTTTTCTTCCATCATCTCCAAATCTTCTTCCCAACCGTAATCATTGCGGATGCACCATTGTGCGCCTTCTTCCACGACTTTGCGAAACTCATTCCGTGAAATTTTCACAAAACCAGTGCTTCCTACCCCAGCAGGAACCCTTTCATACAGCCTATCTACCAACTTTTTCACATAAGGTTTCACTTCATCGTAGGTGAGGTTTGTCACCACTAAGCGCATACCGCAATTGATATCGAAACCGATACCGCCAGGAGAAATCACACCCCCTTGTTCCACATCCATCGCCGCCACACCACCAATCGGAAAACCATAACCAAAGTGTCCATCAGGCATGCACAAAGCGTACTTGGTTATGCCTGGAAGTGTTGCAACATTAGTAATTTGTTCGTAAACTGCGTCGTCCAATTCCTGAATTAACTTTTCTGTCCCATAAATACGTGCAGGAACGCGCATACCCTGTTTGTAGGAAACTGGAATTTCCCAGATTGTGTCAGAAATTCTGTTTAAAGCTTCTATCATTGCCATATCAAACACTCCCGCACTTTGTTCAGTGTCTGCTGTCAGTCAAGAAGTGTTGCCACAAAATCCGATCGGTTCGTGGTGGGAGTCTCAAAATCTGCAGCTGATAAACTACTGTATATATAGTTTATATAGATTTGAGCATAAAGTTTCTGTTTAGCTAAAACCTCTGTCTAAAGAAATGCCTCATACTATTTTTCTATATTTCCCCTTTTTAAGGGCAGGGCTGTTTCCTTCTCTGAAGAAAAAAGTTTATTAATCCTTTCCCACCCAGAAAATATCTGTATAAACAAACCACAAAGGACGCAAAGATCACAAAGAATTTCAGAGGTTGGAGGAATTTAGATTTTTCTTTTTTAGAATGAACAGCCCTGCCTCTTTAGGAGGAGTTGGAGAAATCTATATATGTTTCACTATTGAAGGGAATTGGTATCAGATGAACTCAGCCTGTTAGTTATGCTTATGCCTGTCAGCAAAATAATCAAAATGACATGCACAACAGCCAATACGAACAACAATACAAACAAAAAGTAAGAAATTTTTTAACAGTAGAACAAGCTACGACAATGATTACACCATTCGCCGTACTCTTCCTTTATTAGAACTAGCTCAACTACAAAAAGGACAAAAAGTTCTGGATTTAGCAACTGGCACAGGTATCATTGCCATTGCTGCTGCACAAATTGTTGGCTCACAGGGGAAAGTAATCGGAGTAGATTTTTCATCAGGAATGCTTGAGCAAGCGCAACGAAAGATTGAAGAATTATATTTGCAAAATATTGAATTAATTGAAGCAGATGCAGAGTATATAAATTTCAATGATGAAAGTTTTGATGTAATTCTTTGTTCTGCAGCAATAGTTTATTTTACAGACATTCCCGCTGCTCTACGCAAATGGCTCAAAAAAGGTGGTGTTATTGGATTTTCGTGTTGCTCTCAAGAATCTTGCGAGGCACCACCGATCTTGGAAGTTTGTGCAAAATATGGTATTTCACTGACAAACATTAACGAACCAACAGGTACTCCTGAAAAGTGCCATAATTTGCTACGAAAGATTGGTTTTCAAGATATTAAAGTAAATACTCAGCAATTTGGATTTTACCGCAGTCTTGAGCAAGCCAGAGAATGGAATGGAGGATGGTTTCATCCCGGAGAAAATCCCTTATTACAGGTTTCAGCAGAGCAAATGGAAAAATTAAAAATAGAGTACCGTAACCAAATAGAAGCAATGGTAACTGAGCAAGGTGTTTGGTATGAAAATATGACTATTTTTGTAACTGGTTGCAAGTGAATCAACAGCGTCGCTTTAAATCTTTTGTGTTCCAATGCTACTTGGATAAGACCAAAAACCTTGTCTAGAGACGCGAAATTTTGCGTCTCTACTGTATTTACAACATAAAAAACCGGGTTCTTGAGAAAAAACCCGGTTAATTCCAACCAACTAAATTTCAGCTGAGAAAATGCAACTGGCTAACCACAAAACTAATTGCACGATGGGTAAAAGGTAGGCTATCAACCACCATACCCAAACACAACAGCATCATGTAAGAAATGGAATAGAGAAACACCCCTCTGGCGAGATTGCGATCTTCTGGGTTTTGCATTAGCTGCCAAGCTTTGTAAATAAATACTCCCCCCAGATACAGGGCGATCGCACAATAAACAAATCCTGTTTGCTGCAACGGATAAACCAGCATCAGCGTTGCTGCTACGGTCATCAGCGTATACCACCAAATTTGTCGCACTGTAGCCGGATTTCCTGCTACCACTGGTAGCATTGGGATACCAACTTTTGCGTAATCATCCCGAATCATCAAGGCCAGCGCCCAAAAGTGGGGTGGTGTCCACAGGAAGACTATTGCAAATAACAGCCATGCTGTCCAGCTAAGCGTACCCGTGACAGCTGCCCAGCCAACCAGTGTAGGAATTGCTCCTGCTGCTCCCCCAATCACGATATTTTGGGTGCTGTGGCGCTTGAGCAAATGTGTATAAACTAATACGTAAAATCCAATACCAGACATTGCCAGCAGAGCAGCTGGCAAATTAGCAAACACAGACAGCAGAGTAAAAGAAGTAACAGCCAGAGCGATCGCGAAAATCAGAGCATCACGCGATTGAATCCTACCCGAAGGAATGGGACGGTGGCGGGTACGTTCCATCTCATAATCAATATCTCGGTCATAGATACAGTTAACTGTCTGGGCGCTAGCAGCGGCCAAAGTGCCACCAACGAGAGTTACTAGCAATAGCATTGGGTCTACTTGTCCCTTTGCTGCTATCCACATACTCCCAGCTGTAGTGATTAAGAGTAATGGAATAATCCTGGGTTTAGTTAGCTGGTAGTAGCTTTGGAGAATTTGCAAAATTGATTCATGCTGTTTAGAGACATTAGTCTCAATCATCTTGGCACTATTTCCTTATTGTTCAACAAATTTTAAGCTGCCGCTGCTTTATCTAGCTCTTTTGAGCCTAAATAAATACAGATTTGTCGCCTGTAGAAGTGATAGTACTTGCCAAACTTAATTAGGCAGAAACTGTTACAGCCACCCTACCCTACACCGAAAGTTCGATGATGTGTAGGAAGTGGTTACGCATCTAGGTCTGACGACACTACACGGTTTTTCTAGCACAAGCGATTTGTTTATGAACACCACTTCTATTTACTCAAGATTGGTAGTAGATGCGCTCCCCAGTTTTTAATCTTTATTTAATCCCCTCATTTCCTAGCTCGCCTTACGGCCATTATTGCTGTAGCAGCGGATGAGTGTTGCTAGGGCTAAGTACAACTTTTCATAAATTCGTAGCGCATACGATTTTAAAATACTCTGCGAAACTATGTGTTGGCTCTGCGAACCTTGGCGTTTCAAAAAAAGCTACGATTTTATGCAAAGCTGTACTAAGAGGAAGTACAACTAGTACAACTAGGGCTTAACTCCTGATGCTTGTTTGCCAACAGCAGTGACTCTGTCTCTTATACACATCTC
>JANZYY010000591.1 GCA_026419705.1 Fischerella sp. | reverse complement strand
AGATGTGTATAAGAGACAGGTCTAGAACCTAGAACAAAATTGAGATATACACTTATCCTCATATCGTGCTAAGCTGGGAAGGAAAGCTCTTGAATATAATCTAGGAGCATACTGTGTGTCTCCATCACCTGGAGAGGTGGCAGAGTGGTTGAATGCGGCGCACTCGAAATGCGTTAATAGGGCAACCTATTCGGGGGTTCGAATCCCCCCCTCTCCGTTTTACTGAAATCCTTGGTACCAGACGCAAAATTTCGCTTCTCTACGTACGTGTCTGGTACTTTCTAAGGGGAATAATGGGGGGTCTGCAAATGAGATTGTGGGGTAGGTATCCTGCCCACCCGCATAAAATACAAAATATTTTGCATTATTATTAATACAGATATCCAATTATTCAAATTTGTTCAATAATAGGACAAATTGTTTGCTCTGAACTTTCAGGTATTGTTTCCCACCTAGAAAGCAGTCCTTCTAATTCTAACTTCAGGATGAGAAGTTGTTGGATTTGTTCATCAATAGCTTCCAGCTTATCTTGCAGCTTAGCTTTGATATGTTCGCAGGGTAACTCTCCTTGGTCGTGCACGTTCAGAAATTCTTTAATTTCTAATAGAGTCAAGCCAAGGCTCTGGGCGCGTTTAATAAAGTTCAAGCGAAGCAAAGTATCCGAATCAAACAATCTAAATCCACCCTCAGTTCTCCCTGATGCTTTCAGCAGACCAAGTTCTTCATAGTAGCGAATAGTTTTAATTGGTACGCCACTTTCTTGAGCTACTGTACCGATTCTTTTTAGCTGTTCTCGGACTAACATATTTGCTGTTTGGTTAGATAATTTTTAGGATAATTTTTATTAGTATAGCTTTGCAAATTGTAGCTTTTTTCAACGCGGAGTTTAGCAGAATCTTTCAGAATTGTATTCGCTACAAATTTATGAAATGTTGCACTTAGAACCAGAAAATTAAACCTGGCTTACCTTAGTTGCAATTCCTTTGTACATATACCCAGCAATTTTTGGTATTTTCTCTGCGTAAAACTCTTCTAAGCTCACATTATCAAAGTGATTCTCAACTAGTTGCCGAATATTACGATTAAAATGACATCCATCCGCAATTATTTTTTGTAATGGAGTTAGTCGGTTTTGCCAAACTTGAACCTTAGGCTCATGACTGAGTCCATGTTCGATAAAAAAGAATTGTCCTCCTGGTTTCAATACCCGGTAAATTTCTTGGAGAGCTTGTTCAACATTTGCAATGCTACATAATGTCCAAGTGCTCACGACGCTGTCAAAGGTATTATCTGCCATTGGTAGGTTTTCACCATTTAGCACCCGATGGTCTACAGTAATTGAGGATGCCTGAATACGCTTTTGGGCTAGAGTTTTAACGCCAGGGTTAGCATCAATTGCGATAATTTTGTGAATATGTTCGGGATAGTAAGAAAGGTTTAAACCCGTTCCAAAACCAATTTCTAAAACTTCTCCTTTCACACCTGCTAAAACCTCTTGACGGTATTTAGCCAGATTTGAATCAGATAGCGACCAATCAAGAAGATAGGGAAGGATTCTTTCCGAGTAAAATCCCATTTCTTCCTCCTATCAAAGTACAAAATCTGAATTGACCGACCTTTTCATCTTAGAACTTCCTGTAGGCTTGAGAGTTAAGCTATAAAAGCATAGTCTTTCTAGCTATTTACTACCAGATAACCCACTGGCTTTGACTTCTACGACACCGCGAAACATATTCATTCCACAGGCAAAGGTGTATTGACCAGGTTGTTGAGGTGTAAACTCAACTGGGGTAATCTGATTCAGTTGTAATTCCTGGGCGATGTGAAAGTCGGGAAATACGACTTGTTCTAAACAGCTACTGGGGTCACGTCTTAGGAAATTCAACCGCACGGGTTGACCTGCATTGACTACAACCCGGCTGGGTTCATAGCCTGCATCTACAGTAATGTTAACCTCTTGAATGCTGTCATGAGCTACTGCTTTTTGAGACTTTGGCTTACTCAGGAGGAACCACCATAACTCGAGTCCAATTAAGGCTAAGCCTGCGACTGTGACTGCACCTTTTACCCACAGTGGTTGTTCAATCCGCCGAAACTGGGTTGTCTGTGAAGTTTCGCTAGTTGGCATTTCATGGGTCATCCGTGCAATTGTTTGACCCTCAGCAATACCAAACACTAATCCTAAACTCGCAATACTACCGATAATTACCTTGTGACTCAACATTTACACCCTCTTTATGCTATTGCTTTGGCTCGAAAGTTACGCAGACGCAGAGCATTTGTAACAACTGAAACTGAACTAAAGGCCATTGCTGCGCCGGCGATGATCGGGTTAAGTAACCAACCGAAGAGGGGAAAAAAAATACCAGCCGCAATCGGAATTCCCGCAACGTTGTAGATAAAGGCGAAGAACAAGTTTTGTCGGATGTTGCAGATTGTGGCGCGACTGAGTTGAATGGCAGTAACTATACCTCGTAAATCGCCGGAGATGAGGGTGATGTCGCTAGCAGCGATCGCCACATCTGTACCAGTACCAATTGCAATTCCTACATCTGCTTGAGCTAATGCTGGTGCATCATTTATACCATCACCGACCATTGCCACAATTTTTCTCTCCCTCCTTTCCTCTTGCAGGGACTGAATCACCACCGCTTTCTGGTCGGGGCGGACTTCCGCAAGGACGCGCTTAATACCAACTTCGCGGGCGATGGTTTCTGCGGTGCGGCGATTGTCTCCTGTGAGCATCACGACTTCTAAGCCGAGCTTTTGCAAAGCTTTCACTGCTTGGACGGAAGTGGGTTTAATGGCATCAGAAATACCGATCAATGCTTGGATTTCTCCGTCAATCGCAATCCAAACAGCTGTTTTACCAAGATATTCCCAGCGTTGTTTGTCTGGTTGCAAGGCTTGAGTTTGAATACCCAATTCTTCCATCCAACGCTGCGTACCTATTTGTACGAGATGGTCAGCAACGATAGCCTGTACACCACTACCTGCGATCGCTTCAAAATCTCTTACAGAGGCGAAATTTTGCGTCTCTACATTCTGAGATTGGGCGTATCTGACAACTGCTTCTGCCAGTGGATGCTCGGAATTACGTTCCACAGATGCTGCTAGTTGTAGAAGTTTGATTTCGTTAGCATTGGCTGTACCGTTTACTGTCACAAAATCGGTAACAGTTGGTTTACCTTCAGTAATGGTTCCGGTTTTGTCTAACACAATCGTTTGAATTTTGTGCGCCAGTTCCAGGCTTTCGGCATTCTTAATTAAAATGCCGTTTTCGGCTCCTTTACCCGTTCCGACCATGACAGAGGTTGGCGTGGCTAAACCCAATGCACAAGGACAGGCGATAATTAGGACACCAACAGTTGCGATCG
>JANZYY010000590.1 GCA_026419705.1 Fischerella sp. | reverse complement strand
CGCCTGTCTATATACCGAACGCTAACCAACAAGCATTTCTGAGGATACTGACTTCATTTGCTTGGGGATTATCATTGTTGCAGCAGGTAGTGGAACCAGTTTTCTGCCATCCTTTTCACTCATGTTAGACGCTAGCAAATGTAATATTTCTTGCCTTTGTTCATTAGAAAGCTGGTTCGAGTCTGCTTGACAGAAGAAATCCATAAGTGCTTTTCCTGCTGAAGAATTTTCTTCAAAGCAAAGTGTCACATCTATGAATTCTGGATAGTTTACCACTTCATAGGACAATCCCAGCTCGTCAACCATAGTCTGCATTGTTTCCATCTGTAGCATTTCCGTAAAGCCTTGTCCTGTGAGGGCAGCATATTTAAAGATCGTGTCATAGATAACGGCGTCTGTAGTATCAAGAGTGAGGATCAAAAAGCCATTATCTTTAAGCATTTCCATTGCCCTTTGCACAAGCTGTTTCTCGCAACCGGGCATATGATACATTGAGTGGGTGTAGTGAATAATATCGAACTTTTCATCTGTCCAAAATTCTTCTATTTTTTCTGGATGAACTTTCCAGTCAACATCACCAAACTCTGGGGCGGTGATTTTTTGCTCATAGCGCTGTCGATGTAAGTGGTTTGGTTCAACAGCGACATAACGAAGTTTTAATTCTTTTGATATTCGTTGCTTGAGAGTAGATATTACCTGTACATCAAAATCACCTGGACCAGCCCCTACACTTAATACTGCTATTTGTGGAGGACGTGGCTTCAGGTGTTTTTGCATCAAATCGAGGGCTACTTGGCGATTTGCTTGCCAGTTTTTCAGGAAGACTTGGTAGCTTGCATCATAGGCTTCATACAACTTGATTTCTTGTTCAGTTGGATAAATCACAAGCGTTTTCCTAATAGGTTAGGTGTGCTGTTACAGATATTTCAAAGCAGTTCATTTATATATTGCAATGACTTCCCTTTACACTCAAACTCTTTGCATAACCATTACCAGTTTTTTATGACCTACTCTCTCTGATTATCTCAACAAATCGCGTTTTTATTGGGTGATATTATCAATATTGCTAATATTTAATTTTTAATTAAATTTAAACCGATCGCTCCCACAAAAATTAAGCCAATACATAAAGCTTGGGCTAAGCTGATATTTTCCTGAAATATGATTGCACCCAATATTGATGTCCCAAGAATTCCTATTCCAGACCAGACAGCATACCCAATACTAATATCGATTGTTTTCAGAGAGAATGCAAAAAAGCTAAATGCTAGAGGGTAACCAACTATTGCTCCCACTAAGTAAATTGGTTTTGAGAACCCATTTGCCAATTTTAGAGAAGTGGTTCCAAAGATTTCACAAGCAATTGCCAGAAATAGAAAAACCCAAGCCATGAAATTATTCTCTAGTTCATAATTAATAATTTAGCGTGATGTGTGACTGATTCTAAAACCAATTGCTTCAACTCTAGTGGTTTGCAATCATAAAAGCGGTTGAATCAGAGCAAACCCTAACTTAAGTTTTTTCATTACAGGCAACTGCAATGCCGCACTATTTCCAGGCTAGACAGCCTAAAGTAGATAATATGACTATCAATGAGCGAAAAACTTGACCAACCGATCTGAAGAATAGCAGAACCACGCGCCATCGGCATGTCGTTACTAGGGTTGGAATAATTTCCTTTTAAAACAACAACACCCAAGCATCTAATCGCTTATAAATCTCCTCTCTTTTTTCATTTAACTCAGGGTTGTACTGCTGAAATTTACTGAACAAACAATTACATTGCCCCCCGTTTACTACTATGAGGAAATATCAGCGTTCGAGTTGGGTGTTGGTGTTATTTGACAAGACAGATTACAATCAAACAGCTTCTTTACCTCTTAACTAAATTGAACATTGGCTGTTAAATCTGCCAGGGAAGCTTTCTAGCTTCAATTAATTAATAAATTATCACTACTAAATGGGAATAGTTTTTTTCTGCAACTAAACTTTACTTTTTCACCAAATTGCTAGCAATGCGATCGCATTGTTAGGATACAAGCCTATACCAAAACTATGGAATTTTAAAAGAACAAGCGATCGCCAATTCTGCATGACGCAACAGCGTTTCTTTGTCGAGGTAAGAAACTGAATACTGTGGAGCGATCGCCAGCAGGCTATCGATTCGCATTCTCGCTGCTTCGACAATGCGTTCATCAAGGCTACCGTTGCTAAGAGAGTCTGCAAAATCTTCAGCGATCGCCAAGGTGCGTTCCAGGGATGAAGAAGGCAAGTTACGCGAGACGATGAACAAATCGCAGCCAGCCTTAAATGTCTGCGCCACAGTGCCATTCCGAGAATACATATCTGAGACAGCCTTCATATCCAGGTCATCAGATACTATCACCCCCTCAAAGCCAAGTTCTTCTCGGAGTATGCCCGTTAAGATGCGTTGCGAGAGTGTTGCTGGTACATCTGCATCTATTTTGGGAAATAAGATATGAGCAGTCATAATCATTGGTACTTGCTCAGTGATGAGCGCCTTAAAAGGAATGAGTTCCCGACTTCGCAGTTCATCCAGCGTCAGATTTAGCGTTGGTAGTTCTAGGTGTGAGTCTGTGCTAGTGTCTCCGTGTCCGGGAAAATGCTTGGCACAGCCAATAATTCCCGCCTCTCGCAGTCCCAGAAAATATTCACGCGCACCAGCCGCCGCAGTTTCCGGAGTGATGCCAAAAGCCCGAGATCCGATAATTGGGTTGTTGGGATTGGAAAAAATATCTGCTACAGGTGCCCACGATACATTTATCCCCAATGATTTGAGTTCTAGCGCTGCTGATGCAGCTACTTCACGCGCACGGGACTGCAACAAGAAAGCATGGGGAAAGCGAGTAATGGGCAAATATGGGCGATGGACAGTACCACCTTCATGGTCGATCGTCATGAACATCGATTCACGTTCGGTGTATTGCCGTATTTGCTCGATCAACTCTTGGAAAATTTGCAGCCAATCTTCGTAATGGATACCATAACAAAAGTTTTTAGCATAGAAAATAATCCCAATTGGCTTTAATGCACTCAGGATACGTTTATCTTCATCATTTAACCTAGTACCGGAAATACCGACAATCAGGTGATGTCCAAAGTGATGCATATCTTGATACTCCTTCTGGCTTTTGTTGCAAAAAACAAAGTTTTATTGTTTTAACGACCACAAATGGCGGTTCTTTTATTTAACCTAGAACTTACGCATTGACAGGAAATACTAAATCTGAAGTATGGGTTTGGGGCATGAAAACCTGATTCTTCGCTCATCTTGAGCGCGACGCCACCCATGTGGCAGTAATTATCAAAAGCCTGGAACGACCAAATTCCGTTCATACACGTGATGTCCTATTTGTACAGTTGTAGAGACGCGAAATTTCGCGTCTCTACAGGGTTTCTGACCTGTCTCTTA
>JANZYY010000589.1 GCA_026419705.1 Fischerella sp. | reverse complement strand
GATACACAGTATTGCAGAAAGTAATTGTTGACCATTGTAGGGACGCTTCAAACAGAGCATCTCTACATTTTTTTTGAGTATTTGGTAAATGACAGGGAAAGGAGCAGATGAGGTGATGGGGTGATAGGCGTGGGGCATAGTAAAAATCATTACTTCAATCCCCACTAAACTCTGCTTAAAAAAAGTATGCAAACGAAATTACTTTTTTCCTGCATGTAAAAAAAATTAGCAGAGGCGGATTGCAGATCTGACAAAGGATTGAGGATTGATAAAAGCAAATGCACGGAAAATATAATCTGTAGGCAACTTTGCATACAAAAATAGTTAGGCTATAATCTGGACTCATTATTGCGTGCAAGCGATGCATAGACGTTCTGGGGGGCGTCCATTCATCAGCAACAGCGTAGTATATGTTACAAACACTATAGAATTGCTAAACTGTCCGCCCTCTGTGGCGGCGTGACTCGGCTGCATCAATTGTTGCCATATCAATCAAGGTGATTTGCACCAGGAGCGTACACTATGAACAATATTTTCTCCAAACTGAGAGATTTTGTTGGTTTAAATGAGCAAGTAGAATACGAGTACTATGAAGAAGAACCTGATACAGAAAGCTACCAAAATCTTTATCAGGAACAAAATCAGCAACCAATACCACCACAAGAACCCACCTCTGCAAATCGACGTTGGCGCGAACCAGTGCCTACAATGAATCCAGATGTAGCAACAGCCTCTTCAAAGACGATGAATAATGTAATTGGTATGCCAGGTGCAATTAATGGTATTTCAGAAGTTTTAGTGCTGGAACCGCGCACGTTTGAAGAAATGCCGCAAGCCATTCAAGCATTGCGAGAGCGCAAATCAATTGTGTTAAATTTGACAATTATGGATCCGGATCAAGCGCAGCGAGCGGTTGATTTTGTTGCGGGTGGCACTTATGCTCTGGATGGACATCAAGAGCGCATTGGCGAAAGCATCTTTTTGTTTACACCCAGCTGTGTGCAAGTTAGCACTCAAGGTGGAGTTCTGCACGAAGTACCTCAACCACCAGTGCGTACCCCACGTCCGGCCACAAATCCAAATCCGACTTGGGGAAATGAACCTAATCGCATGGTGCAATGAACTAAAATTAGTCATTAGTCACTGTTATTAGTTCAAAAAAATCTAATGACAAATGACCAATGACCAATGACTGTTGACCAATGACAATCAAATTTAGTTTAATTGGCGGCGGGGTAATGGGAGAAGCTTTATTATCCCGCCTTATTGCTCGCTCAATTTATCAGCCATCAGAAGTGATGGTTAGTGAACCGCAGTCTGCACGTCAGGATTTTCTTGCGCATCAGTACAATGTGGCTGTGACAGCGGATAACCGCTTGGTTTTCAAAGAAGCAACAGAAGTAGTGTGTTTGGCGGTTAAACCGCAAGTGTTCAGCGCGATCGCCCAAGAATTAGCAGATGTCATCGATCAAGGATACTCACCGCTAGTAATTTCTGTCTTGGCAGGTGTACCTCTAACCCATCTCGAAGCAGCTTTTCCCCAACTGCCAGTAATTCGGGCAATGCCCAATACACCTGCAACAGTAGGTGCAGGCATTACTGCCATCACCCCTGGTGCTTATACTTATGCCAATCATCTGGAAATCGCACGTCAGATCTTTTCTGCAGTGGGGGAAGTAGTAGAAGTTCCCGAATCATTGATGGACGCAGTCACCGGACTATCGGGTAGTGGTCCTGCTTACGTGGCGTTAATGGTAGAAGCACTAGCTGATGGCGGAGTTGCTGCAGGTTTACCCAGAGCGATCGCTTATCGATTAGCTTTACAAACCGTCTTGGGAACAGCGCAGTTATTGCACGACACCAAACTCCATCCAGCAGAACTCAAGGATCGCGTTACCAGTCCTGGCGGAACAACAATTGCTGGTATTGCCCAGTTAGAACGCGCAGCATTTCGCTCAGCCTTAATCGAAGCAGTCAAGGCAGCTACAATTCGCTCCCAGGAATTGGGGAGATGAGGGGAGTGGGTACTGGGTATTGGGCATCGGGCATCGGGCATCGGGCATAGTTAACAACCACTAACTACTAACCACTAACCACCAACAAACAACCAACCACTAACCACCAACAAACAACCACCAACCACCAACTATTTCCTAAGTAATGCTATAATCTATGGTTTAGCTAGTACCTATGAAGGTTTGATCTGTTGAGGTGATTCTGGATGAATCGCCAGGAGAGATTGAAATAATATAGTAAACAGTCTGGTTGCAATTGTGATTGAGTGAATTATTCTGCCCTATCTCTAGAAGTTGATCCCAGTTCTATATTTCCTTTTGAACTGGATAAATTCCAGCTAGATGCGATCGCTTCTCTCAATGCTGGAAGGTCTGTAGTCGTGTGTGCGCCCACGGGTTCGGGCAAAACGTTAGTGGGTGAATATGCCATCTATCGCGCTTTGGCGCGAGGAAAGCGAGTGTTTTATACTACTCCTTTAAAAGCACTTTCCAATCAAAAGCTACGCGACTTTCGCGAACAATTTGGTTTTGATTACGTTGGATTGTTAACTGGAGATGCCAGTATCAACCGGGATGCGCCAATTGTAGTGATGACTACAGAAATTTTCCGGAACATGCTTTACGGCACGCCGATTGGACAGGTCGGTATCTCCTTAACAGATGTGGAAGCAGTAGTGCTAGATGAGTGTCACTACATGAACGATCGCCAACGGGGGACGGTATGGGAAGAATCAATTATTTATTGTCCTCATGAAGTTCAACTAGTAGCATTGTCAGCCACAGTTGCTAACAGCGAACAACTCACAGATTGGCTAAATCAAGTCCACGGCCCTACAGACTTGATTTATTCAGATTTTCGTCCTGTTCCCTTGGAGTTTCATTTTGGCAATACCAAGGGAGTATTTCCGCTGTTGAATGAAGACAAGACTCAAATCAATCCCCGTCTCCTCAAGAAGGGGAGAAGGAAAGAACATGAAAAAGGCAAGGGTAATCGCAAACCAGAAGCCCCGAGCATAAATTTTATCCTCAGCCATCTCCAACAACGGGACATGCTACCGGCAATTTACTTTATTTTCAGCCGCCGGGGATGCGATAAAGCTGTAGCAGAAGTGGGCGATCTGTGGCTAGTCAACGAGCAAGAAGCACAGCAATTACGGTTGCAAATTGACGACTTTTTAACCCGCAACCCAGAAGCAGGGCGTTCTGGACACATTGCCCCCCTGTACCGGGGTATAGCCGCACACCATGCGGGGATTTTGCCCGCTTGGAAAGTTTTGGTAGAAGAACTATTTCAGCAAGGGCTGATTAAGGTAGTATTTGCAACTGAGACACTGGCAGCAGGAATTAATATGCCTGCTCGGACAACAGTCATTTCCACTATTTCCAAGCGCACCGACACGGGACACCGCATGTTGACAGCTTCTGAGT
>JANZYY010000588.1 GCA_026419705.1 Fischerella sp. | reverse complement strand
ATTCACAGTTCTAACGTCATGCTTTATTCTACAAAGCAAAACGTTGCTAGCCGCATCTGCTACACCTTCACCGCTGAAGGTAAGAAAGTACGGATGCTCAAGAAAACTGGCGAAATCATCGATAAATAGTTATCAGTCATGAGTTAGTTGTTGATAGTTGCTAGTTGGTAGTCTTTCCAACCAACAAA
Organism: Fischerella sp.; assembly: GCA_026419705.1. Classification (GTDB taxonomy): domain Bacteria; phylum Cyanobacteriota; class Cyanobacteriia; order Cyanobacteriales; family Nostocaceae; genus PCC9605. The sequence continues at coordinate 3,267 of JANZYY010000588.1, read as the reverse complement.
CAACAAACAACAAAAAGCTATTTCCCTGACCAAGACCAGGGACAATCAGGATAAAAAACTATGGCAACACGACTTAAAAATTTATACCAAGAAACAATAGTCCCCAACTTGATGAAGCAGTTTGGATATACCAACGTTCATCAAGTACCAAAGCTGGTAAAAATCACTCTGAACCGGGGTTTGGGGGAAGCTGCTCAAAATGCTAAAGCTCTAGAAGCGTCTTTAAGTGAAATTGCCGCAATCGCTGGTCAAAAGCCTGTCGTGACACGGGCGAAAAAAGCGATCGCCGGCTTCAAAATTCGTAAAGGTATGCCCGTTGGCATTATGGTGACCCTAAGAGGCGAACGGATGTATGCCTTCCTCGACCGATTAATCAACCTGGCTCTGCCAAGAATTCGCGACTTTCGCGGTGTCAGTCCTAAAAGTTTTGACGGTCGCGGTAACTACACCCTTGGCGTCAGAGAGCAGTTGATTTTTCCAGAAGTCGAGTATGACAGCATTGACCAAATTCGAGGGATGGATATTTCCATCATCACCACAGCTAACACCGACGAAGAGGCCCGTGCCTTACTCAAAGAAATGGGAATGCCCTTTCGGGATCAATAAGTTCATTTAAAGAGGAAACGATGGCAACAAACGACACTATTGCTGATATGTTGACGCGCATCCGCAATGCCAATATGGCGCGGCATCAAACAACACAAGTGCCATCTACGAAAATGACGCGTAGCATTGCTAAAGTGCTGCGAGATGAAGGCTTTATTTCTGACTATCAAGAATCAGGAGAAGGAGTAAAGCGTAACTTGGTAATCTCCTTAAAGTACAAGGGTAAACATCGCCAACCAATTATCACTGCCTTGAAGCGGATCAGCAAACCAGGTTTGCGTGTTTACTCGAACAAAAAAGAATTACCACGAGTATTAGGTGGCATTGGCATTGCCATTATTTCTACATCCAATGGCATCATGACGGATCGCGAAGCACGCCGTCAGAACTTGGGTGGAGAAGTACTTTGCTACGTTTGGTAGTCATGGGTTAGTGGTTAGTGGTTAGTGGTAACAACCAAAAACTAACAACCAACAACCAACAAACAACAAACAACGAAGAAAAGTTATGTCTCGAATTGGTAAACGCCCAATTACACTCCCCCCAAAAGTACAAGTGACCATTGATGACTCAAAAGTTGTTGTCAAAGGTCCCAAGGGTGAACTTTCTCGCGAGCTTCCCGTTTATGTGAAAGTATCTCAAGATGGAGAGACATTGACAGTGACTCGCCGGGATGATTCACGTATCTCAAAGCAAATGCATGGTTTGTTCCGTACCTTGGTTGCCAACATGGTTGAGGGAGTTTCCAAAGGATTTGAACGCCGTTTGGAAATTCAAGGGGTTGGCTATAGAGCGCAAGTACAAGGTCGCAACCTGATCTTAAACGTAGGTTATAGTCATCCAGTGCAAATTGCACCACCAGAGGGAGTTCAGTTTGCAGTTGAAAACAACACCAACGTCATTGTCAGGGGCTACGACAAAGAAGTAGTAGGTAACACAGCAGCTAAAATTCGTTCTGTCCGTCCACCTGAGCCTTACAAAGGTAAGGGTATTCGCTACGCTGACGAAGTAGTAAGACGTAAAGCTGGTAAGACTGGTAAGGGTGGTAAGAAGTAAACATGAAGCTTACTCGTAGAGAATCAAAACAGCGTCGCCATCGACGCATCCGTGGCAAAGTTGAAGGTTCTCAAGAACGTCCACGGTTAGCGGTATTTCGTTCTCACCAGCATATTTATGCTCAAGTGATAGATGATACCCGACATCACACCTTAGTAGCAGCCTCTACTGTAGAACCGGAAGTCAAATCCAAATTAGCATCTGGGAGAAACTGTCAAGCTTCGACTGAAGTTGGCAAGTTGATTGCAGCACGAGCTTTGGAAAAAGGCATCACCAAAGTTGTCTTCGATCGCGGTGGTAATCTTTATCACGGTCGTGTTAAAGCTCTGGCTGATGCAGCACGTGAGGCTGGGCTAGATTTCTAAATTTGTTATTGGTCAACGGTCAGTAGTCAATGATTAGTTGTTAGTAGTTAGCAATTAGTAAATAGTTGATTATTTCCAACAACAAACAACGAATCACAAGCGACAAATGACAAATGACAAATGACAAATGACTTTGGACAAAGGACATTAAATAATGGCAACAAATCGTCGTAAAGCTAACCGCGCTAAGAAAGAAGAAACAAACTGGCAAGAACGGGTCATTCAGATCCGACGGGTGAGCAAGGTAGTCAAAGGTGGTAAAAAACTTAGCTTCCGCGCCATTGTGGTTGTTGGTAACGAGCGGGGTCAAGTTGGTGTAGGAGTAGGTAAAGCGTCCGATGTCATCGGTGCCGTGAAAAAAGGCGTAGCCGATGGTAAAAAACATCTTATTGATATTCCGATTACTAAATCCAACTCCATTCCTCACCCCGTTGATGGTACAGGTGGCGGAGCAAAAGTAATTATGCGACCAGCAGCTCCTGGTACTGGTGTAATTGCTGGTGGTGCAGTACGTACTGTGCTGGAGTTGGCAGGTGTGCGTAACGTCTTAGCTAAGCAACTTGGTTCAAACAATCCTCTCAACAATGCAAGAGCCGCAATCAACGCCCTCACTGCTTTGCGTACCTTCTCTGAAGTTGCTGAAGATCGGGGTATTCCTGTGGAAAATCTTTACATTTAAAAAGTCATTTGTCCTTAGTCCTTAGTCCTTTGTAAATGACAAATGACAAATGACAAATGACCAATTGCATATGATGAATGTTGATTAATCTATAGCTGCTTATGAGACTCCATGATGTTCGCCCGCAAAAAGGCTCAAAAAAACGTCCCCGCCGTTTGGGTCGCGGTATTTCTGCTGGGCAAGGTGCAAGTGCTGGTAAAGGTATGCGCGGTCAAAAAGCTCGCTCTGGTGGTGGCACAAGACCTGGTTTTGAAGGTGGTCAACAGCCATTGTACCGCCGCATACCCAAGTTAAAAGGCTTCCCCTTAGTTAACCGTAAAAAGTACACTACGATTAATGTAGAGAAGCTAGCCTCCCTCCCAGCAAATACAGAAGTAACTTTGACCTACCTAAAAGAAGCAGGTATCCTCACTGCTGTCAAGGGGCCATTGAAAATTTTGGGGGATGGAGAATTGAACGTTCCGCTCAATGTGAAGGCAGCAGCTTTTACAGGAACAGCTCGTAGCAAAATTGAGGCAGCTGGCGGGAGTTGTGAAGTTTTAGAGCTGTCTCTTATACACA
>JANZYY010000587.1 GCA_026419705.1 Fischerella sp. | reverse complement strand
GGTTGCACCAGACGCCCACTGCACCTGTGTACATTATTTAGTAAATCAAAAACAACTAACAACCAACAACTAACAATCAACAACCAAAAACAAAGGGCAAAGAAAGTGAAAATTGTCCTAGAGAATATTCACAAATCCTATGGCAGACGAGTGGTTGTCAATCGCGTCAACCTTTCTGTTGCCCAAGGCGAAATTGTCGGATTACTTGGCCCAAACGGTGCTGGTAAAACAACGACTTTCTACATAGCCACCGGTCTGGAAAAACCAGAAAGGGGTACTGTATGGCTGGATCGCGAAAATATTACTTCACTGCCAATGCACAAAAGAGCGCGATTGGGCATTGGTTATCTGGCACAGGAAGCAAGTGTGTTTCGGCATTTGTCGGTACGGGATAATATTCTTCTGGTGCTAGAACAAACTAATGTACCACGTTGGGAGTGGTCGAAGCGGCTAGAAACATTATTGCGAGAATTTCGTTTGGAAAAAGTAGTAAATAGTAAAGGAATTCAACTGTCGGGGGGTGAGCGACGCCGGACAGAATTAGCAAGAGCACTAGCAGCTGGTAGAGAAGGACCGAAATTTTTACTTTTAGATGAACCTTTTGCGGGAGTTGATCCAATTGCGGTTTCCGAAATTCAGCACATTATCGAAAAATTGCGCGATCGCCATATGGGAATCCTAATCACAGATCATAACGTCCGCGAAACCCTTGCCATCACAGATCGAGCCTACATCATGCGTGAAGGTCAAATCCTTGCTGCTGGCAATGCAGACGAACTCTATAACAATCCTTTGGTACGGCAATACTATCTGGGCGATAATTTCCAGGTTTAGTCATTCGTCCTTTGTCATTTGTCCAAAGTCAAAAGCCAATGACCAATGACTAATGACTAATGACCAATGAATGATTAATAACTAATGACTAATGGCTAATGGCTAATGACTAAATACAAATCTTTTTACACCCTCAATTCGCTATTGCCTTTTTCCATAATGGATCGCTATCTCGCGAGCGAATTATTACCACCTTTTTTATTTGGAGTTGGGGCGTTTTCTTCTCTTGGTGTCACCATTGACGCCGTCTTCGACTTGGTACGGAAAATAGTAGAATCAGGGCTACCAATAGGTATTGCCTTAAAAGTTTTTTTATTAAAATTTCCCAACTTTATTGTTTTAGCCTTTCCCATGTCCACACTGCTAGCGACTTTGATGACTTATAGTCGTTTAGCTAGCGAAAGTGAATTGATTGCCCTGCGTGGTTGTGGAGTAAGCGTCTATCGTATGGTATTGACTGCTGTGGTGTTGAGTTTCATGGTGACAGGATTGACATTTGTGTTTAACGAGCAAATCGCACCAGCAGCAAATTACCAAGCATCTCTAACCCTAGACCAAGCACTCAAATCGGATCGGCCAACATTTAAGCAGGAAAACATTTTTTATCCTGAATATCGCAATGTTGAGCAAAAAGATGGTACCAAGGAAAAAATATTAACACGCTTGTTCTATGCTGACAAATTTGATGGCAAACAGATGAAAGGCTTGACAATTATCGACCGTTCTCAGCAAGGTTTGAATCAAATTGTCGTAGCAGAATCAGGCGAATGGAACCCCTCTCAAAACGTCTGGGATTTTTATAACGGTACTATTTATTTAGTTGCTCCTGACCGCTCCTATCGCAACATTTTGCGATTTGAAAAACAACAACTCAAACTACCCCGCACAGCATTAGATGTGGCACAGAGAAGCCGCGACTACGACGAAATGAGTATTGCTCAATCATTAGAACAATTGGAACTGGAACGTGTTGGCGGAGATGAGCAAAAAATTCGCAAACTAGAAGTGCGGATTCAACAAAGAATTTCCTTACCTTTTGTCTGTGTAGTCTTTGGCTTAGTTGGTGCGGCAATGGGAACTATACCCCAACGTACAGGAAGAGCCACAAGTTTTGGCGTTAGCGTTATAGTTATATTTAGTTATTATTTATTTCACTTTATTGCTGGTGCAATGGCACAAGCAAATATCCTTTCTCCATTCATCGGAGCTTGGTTGCCTAACTTTGTGTTTACAGGAATAGGAATATTTTTATTGATGCGGGTGGCGCGACGATAGGAATGGTTACTAGTTCTAGTTGGTTGTTAGTTGTTGGTTGTTGGTTGTTGGTTGTTAGCAGTCACTAGCTCCTAAATAATGATATTTTTGCTCCAATTCCAAGCTAAGAATACAGGCTGTCAACCACACTAGACCTGCAGCATAACCAGCCACCACGTCTGCAGGCCAGTGTACGCCCAGATAGAGTCGACTAAAACCTATCGCCACAATTAGGATAGCAGTCAAGGCTAAGATTGGTTTTCGGTATCGAGGAAATTGCTTTGCCAGAAGATAGCTTAGAAAGCCGTAAATCACTATTGACACCATTGCATGACCGCTAGGAAAGCTATAGTGACGCACGTTGACAATGTAATTCCACAGTGCTGGACGCTTCCTACAAAATAGTTCTTTGAGTAAAATATTTAAGCTAATTGCACCAAATGCAGCTGTGAACAAAGTAGTGATTTCGGAGTGACGCTTGTAGTGGTGCAGTCCTGCTCCCCATCCCAAACAAATCAACAACAAAACTAGCGGCTCACCCAGAAAAGTGATACCAAGCATAATGCGATCGAGAAGTGGTGTGTGCAATTTCTGAATTGATAACAAAATGGCTTTGTCAAGACCGTATCCACACAGTAGTACCGTGCAAGACAAAAGGGTACCAACAGCAAATGATACCAGAACAAGTCGATTGCCCACTTGCTCTAATTTTTTCAGCTTTTCCCGAACTTTAGCAATAGGTAAACCTGTTACTGTTGAAGTCACGGGCGAGCTTTGGATTTGTTTGGTGTAATCTAAGACAATCTCTTGGAGAAGCAAGGCGATCGCATTCGGGCTTTTATCTGGATGGAAAATAACAAGAATATTGCCTGTGAGATGGTTAGCACGGGCTTGCGCGATAATTTCCTCCTTTGACAATCTTAATTCAAGGTATCTTTTCAGAGCTTTGGAATGATGAAGTCCACTTACCTTGTATCTAGCTCTTCCTTTCACAGCAGTATGTATTGCCCGAATCAAAGGAATCTCATCGTGGAGACGATCAAAAGGAGTGCCCATTTTTATACTTAAATAATCCTCGTAGTACGATTTGCAAGCCCGGGTCAAGGAATAAAAGTAAATTTTATACTAAAATCATCGCATAACTAATGACTGACGACTACTGAAACGTTAAGATGAAATCACTATTTTAGCCTGAGTGAGATATTTATCCAGAATTTGGTGTATGGTTTAAATGTTTAAAATTTTACATTAATTAAAAAGTAATCATACATCTGAGAAGTACCTCCTCTAAATTCAATCCCTTGAATTTTTAATTTTTTATTCCCGTAGGAACATATCTCACCTTTGAACTGCAATCTTACATTCTATAGGAA
>JANZYY010000586.1 GCA_026419705.1 Fischerella sp. | reverse complement strand
GTTATACTCCTTTACTCTCGTTCCTTGGCTCCAGCCAAGGAGTGCGCTACAAGCAGCCTCTGCCTTGTGTGTTACCGCTAGAGGCAAAGCCTCGCACCCCCTTGATTCCCAAATAAAACCTGGGAACTAGGGACTAGGGACTTCCAAATAAAAAATATCCAACTACTTCTTGTGAGGTGGGATGGGCGTCTCGCCCGTTGGCAACTAAATGGTGGTCAAGATGCCCACCCCACAAGATTGGATAATTTATTTGTTGGAAATCTCCTAGAGGGCTAGAGTCAGAAAAAGAGTAAATCTCTCTCCCCATCACTTCTTCGACGCTGCTTGGACGGCGGCAATTTCTTCTGGAGTAAGTGGCATCAATGCCTGTAATTGGAAAGATGTAGAAATTGGTGCTGGTCCAATCCTGACTAACGTTTTGCCTGGTTCTGGAGCAGGTTCTGGAGCTAATGTGGATTGATAGTCCCTGACTATCAGCAAAGGCTGCAAACGTTCAATATTGCGAAGAATTGATTGCGTTTGTTCATAGGTACCAATAATTTCGATATTGACGCTTTTGCGTTTCAGCTTGCCGTCAAGCTGTGGTCCTAATGAACCATCGGTAATCGGTTCAGCTTTATCTGAAACTGGCACAAATTTCCTCAGTTTAGCTCTAACAGCATTAGCAGGAATCTTACTGTTGCCAGCCTCAACCAAACGATTCAAATCCAGCAGTAATGTATCCAAAGTCTTTTCGTTCGCAAACAATCCTAATACCTGGGTTTGTTGTTGTTTGACGTCTGCTAACTCTTGCTTTACCTTATCCATCTGTTTGATGGTAGCTTTCTTTTGGTCAATTTGTCCTTGCAGTTCGCTTTGTTTGGCTTGCTGCTGCTGAAAGGTGTCCCAAGCTGGCACAACCAAGTTGAGCAACATGTAAAGCGCTCCAGAAAAACCCAACACCCCTACTAGGATACCTATGATTTTCGGCGTGAAAGTAATACCAAAGGCAACGGGGTAGGTTGAGAATCCGCCTTCCTCTAACTTCCCAACTTCAACAAAATTCAAATCTTCACTCAGCGTCATTTTTGAATGACTCCTGTTTGTTGCAGACTGCGAATGCGTGCTACTAATCCCACTGTGCCTTTTTGCTCCAACTCTCTGACTAACTCCGAAGCTGGAACATCGCTCAGGCCGGTTTGAATGTTGTATCTAACTATTTGAGGTGGTTTAATCGCTACACCTTGAGGAGGAGAATTTTTTATCGGTGCATCTACTAATTCTGCGGAAACAATTTTTGCTTCGTTGCCTTTAAAGAAACGAGATTGTTGCAGAATCAGCAAAAAATCGTTGACATCGTTAAAGGAGCGAGCTAAGCCAGTAATTGCTATTCCACCAGCAGGATTTGGTGGTGGCTGTCCCTCCACTGGTGTAGCAGGTGGTATTTGTCTAACATTCTCAATTTGTACTGACACTGGAATGCGATCGCGCAAATCTTGTAACATTGCTGACCAAGGACGAATCTGATCGAACACGGCAACTAAAGATTGCGTTTCCCCCTTGATCTTGTTGGTTTCTTCCCGAATTTTGTTAATGCTACCGATTTGTGCGTCTAAGCTTTGGCTTTCTTGTTCCAGTTGCGCTACCATCTGCTCTAACTCAGCATTTTTCGCTTGCAAAAGCCACCAACCAGTTCCCGCAAAAGCTGGGAACAGCACACCAATTCCCACTCCTATAAATACAGGTGTTAAATTTCCAGGCTTGAGTGATGATTTCCGCTTTTTTTCAGTATTTTTCGGGAAATTTGGGCGGTCTTTAAGAAAATTAATATCTAAACTGTACATTTTTAGTCATTAGTCATTAGTTAGTAGTTAGTGGTTAGTAGGGGCGGGTAAGGACCACAAATTTATAGGCTTCAATCACAAAATATCTATCAAAACCCGCCCGTACAGTGGTTGTAGAGACTTGTCATGGCACGTCTGTACATTGGTTAGTGGTTGCTGGTTATTTCCAATGCCCAATGTCCAGTGCCCAATGCCCACTCTCTCTTTCACGCCTCTCGCACACCAAGACCAAGCACTATTCCCAGTCCAGGACGTTGCACTGCTGGAAATTTTTCTTCGTCAACTTGCAATGACAAAGACCCAATTGGATCTATTTGAGAGGTTGGTAAACTCAATCGTTGTGTGAAGAACTCATCAAGCTGTGCTAATCCGCCGCCTGGCCCTGCTAACAAAATCTGCGCTACTTCCAAATTTTCACTTTGATTTAAATAAAAATCGATGGAACGGCGCAGTTCATCCGTAAGTTCTCCCAAAACCCGCATCATCGCTGCCATTCCAGGATTACCTTCGGTGACACCAGTTTTTCCACCCTCCATAGAAGTCAAAGGAATAGTCATTCCCTGCAACAGTTCCATGTCTCGTGATGCAGGTAAATTCATTGCCCTTGCTAGTGCCATTTGCATTTGATAAGTCCCAAGTGGAACTGTACGCGAAAATTGCGGCACTCCATTGACAACAATGGCAATTTCCGTGCTGTCGAACTCTATATCGACTAGCACAGCTGCTTCTTGCGGTCCAAATTGCCGCAGCTGATCGCGAATTGTCCGAATCAGTGCAAAACTGTTAATCTCTAATACATCAACTTGCAGTCCTACCTGGTCGAATGTGCTTATATAGGTATCGGTAATTTCTTTGCGAGTCGCAACCAGAAGCACCTGCACCTTTTCTATGCCATCTTCATCTACAAAGTACCCAAGTTTCTGATAATCGACATCAGCTTCTTCACGAGGATAAGGCAGATACAAACCTGCTTCGTGATTTAACACCATATCCTGCAGTTCCCGATCATCTAACTCAGCAGGAACAGGTATCAAACGCACAATTGAATTTCGTCCCGTGACGGCGGTAGCAACTCTAGAAGCATCGATTTTACTAGCAGAGAGTGCTTGCTGGATAATTTGCGCCATTGCTGGGGGATCGGCAATTTGACCATCGACAAAAACACCTTCTGGAACTGGTGCCGATGTAAAGGCGTCTAGTTTCAGACCTTGACGTTGTTTGCGTAAACGAGCAACATTTACGCATTGTGGAGAAAGCTCAATACCGACTCCACCTTTTGATTTGCCAAACAGACTCTTGAAGCTTTTAACCACAGTTTTGCCCGCATGACTGCTAGGTTGAAAAGTTTAAATGTTAAGCTGTTTATTCCTTTGTCATTTGTCCTTTGTCCTTTGTGAAGAATCAATGACTAATGACTAACGATCAACGACTGATGACTTTATAATCTCGAAAATTCTGCATCAAATTTTCACCCCGGTTTAACTGAACTACAAGCATGATGATTCAAGTTCAAAAATGTAAAAGATTGGCTGTTTGGGCGTTACTGGGCTTATTGACAAGTTGGATTGTCAGTTGCAGCATGGGTAACGTCAGTCCAAATACAAAACAGGCATCCTCGGGAGTGGCAATAATTGAGTTTTGGACGATGCAACTC
>JANZYY010000585.1 GCA_026419705.1 Fischerella sp. | reverse complement strand
AGATGTGTATAAGAGACAGGTCCTTACATGGTAGCGTTACCTTTGGTATTCCAAACTACTGAAGAGTGGATGGATAGCGATTTGGGTTTACATCCAATTCAAGTGGCGCTACAAATTGCTATTCCAGAATTGGATGGAGCAATTGAGCCGATCGTCTTATCAGGACGAGATGGTGCAACAGGAAAAGCGATCGCTCTCCAAGACCGGATCGAAGCCGTAGCACAACGCGCTTTAAAATGGGCGAATTTGCGTCGCAAACCCAAGCTACAAAAGAAGGTTGCCATCACTGTTTTCAGCTTTCCGCCAGATAAGGGTAATGTGGGAACCGCCGCTTACTTGGATGTATTCGGTTCCATCTACGAGGTGATGAAAGCCCTGAAAAATAACGGCTACGACGTGCAAGACTTGCCAGAAAATGCCCAAGCACTGATGCAAGAAGTCATTCATGACGCTCAAGCACAGTACAGCAGTCCAGAATTGAACATTGCCTATCGCATGTCAGTACCTGAGTACGAAGCACTCACCCCCTACTCGCAACGCTTAGAAGCAAACTGGGGACCACCACCGGGACATCTCAATAGCGATGGGCAAAACCTGCTGGTTTATGGTAAACACTTTGGCAACGTCTTTATTGGAGTCCAACCTACTTTTGGTTACGAAGGCGATCCAATGCGGCTGTTATTCTCCCGTTCTGCTAGCCCACATCATGGTTTTGCCGCATACTACACCTACCTAGAAAAGGTTTGGAAAGCAGACGCTGTGCTGCACTTCGGGACGCATGGTTCCTTGGAATTCATGCCAGGTAAGCAAATGGGCATGTCTGGAGAATGTTATCCTGATAACTTGATTGGTACAATTCCCAATCTGTATTACTACGCAGCAAACAACCCCAGCGAGGCGACAATTGCTAAGCGTCGCGGCTACGCAGAAACTATTTCTTACCTAACTCCGCCTGCAGAAAATGCAGGACTATACAAAGGTTTGAAGGAACTCAGCGATCTCATTGGTTCTTACCAAACCTTAAAAGACACTGGACGCGGTGTGCCCATTGTCAACACCATCATGGACAAGTGCCGGATGGTGAACTTAGACAAAGATATTAATTTGCCAGAAACTGATGCTAAGGATATGTCTGCCGAAGAGCGGGATAATATCGTTGGCATGGTGTATCGCAAATTAATGGAGATAGAATCGCGACTCTTGCCTTGCGGCTTGCACGTAATTGGTAAACCGCCGACTGCAGAAGAAGCAGTTGCCACTCTCGTAAATATTGCAGGTTTAGATCGTCCAGAGGAAGAAATTCAAAGCTTACCCCGAATTATCGCTAACAGTCTGGGACGGGACATCGACGAAATTTACAAAAATAGCGACAAAGGTGTTTTAGAAGATGTCCAACTGCTGCAAGATATCACAATGGCAACTCGCGCCGCTGTTTCCGCCCTTGTCAAAGAGCAAACCGACGCTGAAGGACGAGTTTCTTTCGTTTCCAAACTCAACTTCTTCAACATGGGCAAAAAAGAACCTTGGGTAGAAGTGCTGCATCAATTAGGTTATACCAAGGTTGACACCGCAGCACTGAAACCTCTATTTGAGTATTTAGAATTCTGCTTGCAGCAAGTTTGTGCCGACAACGAACTCGGGGCCTTACTCCAAGGTTTAGAAGGTGAGTACATCTTACCTGGTCCCGGTGGCGATCCCATCCGCAACCCGGATGTCTTACCCACAGGTAAAAATATACACGCTCTCGATCCCCAAGCCATTCCCACTCAAGCAGCAGTACAATCAGCCAAAATTGTCGTCGATCGGCTACTCGCAAGGTACATGGCTGAAAATGGCGGCAAGTATCCTGAAACCATTGCCTCTGTGCTTTGGGGAACCGATAACATCAAAACCTACGGTGAATCACTGGCACAAATCATGTGGATGGTAGGCGTGCGTCCGGTTCCCGATGCCTTGGGAAGAGTGAATAAGTTAGAATTAATACCTCTAGAAGAATTGGGACGTCCCAGAATTGACGTAGTCATCAACTGTTCTGGCGTATTCCGCGACTTGTTCATCAACCAAATGAACCTGCTAGATAAAGCCGTGAAAATGGCTGCGGAAGCAGATGAACCTGTGGAAATGAACTATGTCCGCAAACACGCTTTGCAACAAGCAGAAGAACTGGGTATTAATCTGCGTCAAGCTGCAACTCGCGTCTTCTCCAACGCTTCTGGTTCTTATTCGTCAAATATCAACTTGGCCGTAGAAAACAGCACTTGGGAAAGCGAAGCGGAGTTACAGGAAATGTACCTGAACCGCAAATCCTTTGCTTTCAGTGCTGATAACCCCGGTACGATGGAAGAATCTCGGAAGATATTTGAAAGTTCTTTAAAAACAGCGGAGGTAACTTTCCAGAATCTTGACTCTTCTGAAATTAGCTTAACTGACGTTTCCCATTACTTTGACTCCGATCCCACCAAGGTTGTGGCAAGTCTGCGCGGTGATGGTAAAACACCAGCATCCTACATTGCAGATACAACAACAGCCAACGCCCAAGTGCGGACACTCTCAGAAACCGTGCGTTTGGATGCTCGTACTAAATTATTAAATCCCAAATGGTACGAAGGTATGCTATCTCACGGTTACGAAGGTGTGCGCGAACTCTCCAAACGCTTGGTAAACACAATGGGTTGGAGTGCGACTGCTGGCGCTGTTGATAACTGGGTTTATGAGGATGTGAACACCACGTTTATCCAGGATGAAGAAATGCAGAAGCGGTTGATGAACATGAACCCCCATTCTTTCCGCAAGATTGTATCTACTTTGCTGGAAGTAAATGGACGGGGTTATTGGGAAACGAGTGAGAGTAATTTGGAAAAGTTGCGTGAGTTGTATCAGGAGGTTGAGGATCGGATTGAGGGAATAGAATAATCCTTCAAATATTTATGAAATAATTGGTGTTGCATAAATCTAGGGATGAAAATTAAACCACTAAGTCACCAAGACACTAAGAATTGAATTTTCTATTTGTCATAGACAATAAATTCATCCCAAAAATATGCAACGCCAAATAATTTTCTGCTGGAGTAATTACCTGGTTGTGCTGCTGAGGGTGAAATTTATCAAAAAGTACTGCAAAATTTAGAGATGATCGTGTACAAGACTGCGTTCGATGTCTTTCTAATTGATGAATGCTAAAATGCGATCGCCTGTTTTTAACAGCTTCTGTCGCAAAAAATTACTGTAGTTTGGTAGAAGTAAAAATTGTGGCATAACTCGACTCCTAAAACGATTTGATCGATGAATCCAAAGTCCCCTTTCCAATGGCGTCACTTTCAGTCTGAAATCATACTCTTATGTGTCAGATGGTACCTGGGCTACCCACTCTCGACCGAAACCTCGAAGAAATGATGTTGGAGCGGGGTATTGAGGTTGACCACACTACCTGTCTCTTATACACATC
>JANZYY010000584.1 GCA_026419705.1 Fischerella sp. | reverse complement strand
CTTCTCAGTAATAGGAAAACCCGTTTGTCGCTCAAAGTGCAGGAACATTGGACTGGGATTTGCTTCTAGAAAAACATACTCACCCGCAGGAGTTTGACGCCAATCAATAGCTGTCCATTCTAGATATAATGCTTTCGCAATATCTCGACACTGCTGTTGAACTTGTTGTGGCAATTCCACCGGAATCAACTCAGCTTCTAAGTCTGTTCGGAAGTCTAAACAGTGACTGCGAATCTCCGCAGAGTAAACAAAGTTACCAACTACATAACTGCGAATGTTAGTTCCTGGGATATACTCTTGTAGGGTAATAGGAGCAAGACTCAAAGCCAAATTTACTCGCTTTGGTTCTAAAAGAGATGCGGTGAGGAGTTGCGTGTGAGCACCGCCATAAACTGGTTTGAAAATAACTTTCTCATGAGATTTGGCAAACCTAAGCACTTGTTCTGGATCGTTAGTAATAAGAGTTTGTGGAATTTTGACTCCCAGAAGCTGAACTTGACGAAGTTGTAGGGGTTTCTCCTTATGAAACTGGTATGCTTCCCAAGAGTTTACCCAACGAGCTGGACAAGCTTTGATCAATGTTCGCAACAAACTCATCGAATCATTAAATGCGATCGTTTGCTGATGTGAATCTTCTAAAGAAGGAATGCTAACACTAGCGAAATTACGCCAAAAAACACTATGGATATCTTGGAATTTTAATAGACGTTCTGCAGATAACCTCAAAGAACCCATGAAAGAATTTGGTTCCCAGGATATTCGTATCTGAGTGGGAAACATACTAGTATCTAAATAATCTACCGTCGCACCTGCCTGCGTGAGAGCATTCTGCAAATGCACAGCATGAGCATCTGAGGAATTTCCCAAGATCAGAATATTCATAGTTTGAGAGCATGATGAATTAGTTCTGCAGATCGGCCTTCAGCCCCTAGCCCGGCGTTCCACATTTTGGTAGACACGTAGATGCAACAGCGGCTTCCCGTAAGGTAGGTAGCCTGCAAGCGCGTTTACATTTTTCATCCCCATACGCAACGCCCAATCTCAAATCTAAAATCCAAAATCTTTGCATTGAACTGCGTTCCCGCTAAATCCCCACTCCTGAAATTTATGGGGATACATTTAGCACTCACGAAATTTTTTTCGCTTGCTTAAAAACCACCTTCTTCCCCGACAGCGTAGGTAGTGACTCTTCCACCACCTTCTTCACCCACAGCTTGGGTAGTCATTTTATCACCACCTTCTTCCCCGACAGCGTAGGTAGTGACTCTTCCACCACCTTCTTCACCCACAGCTTGGGTTGTAACTTCGTCGTTTCCTCGTTCACCAAGAGGATTACTGGTAACAAGATCGGCTATTTGATTCACCTCCTTATGATTGAGGTGCTGAACGTGCACAATCAGGTTTTCTAGTTTATGAAGTTCAAGTTGAAATGGGTGGACGTAATGCATAAAAGCTCTCCAAAATCAAGTAGTTTATCTTATAAATACAATCAGTAATGTCTTGATTTCCGAACATTTCACCAACAAAAAATACTCCCTAGGGTTATGGAGGACCTCAGAGGACAGAAAACACCTCCCACCTCCTGGGCTTACGGATGCGCTTAATACTTAGGAAAGTATGTTGGCGATCGCGATCTCAAGTCTGTACGGCAAAGTCTTCTGGATCGATATCCCAATTGACCCAACAAATTGCTTCACGGGCTGAACGAATCTCTGGTGGCACTTGCAGAAAATAGAGTTGCCCAGTACTCGGGCAGATCATCTTCAATATTTGAATGAAGTCAAGTTTGGTATGACTGTTGTAAATTTTGATTCGCAACAAAGTGTACTCCTGCCAAGTACTGACTAACTGAGGGTTCAATTCTTGACAAAGGCGATCGTATCCAATTACCTCGATGAGAATTCTTCGCAGGTGAGCATTGTTTTCTTCAAATAACCAACCTACCTGCCATTGCGGTGGTGGCACAATTCCATACTTTTCTGGGAGTGTTGTACCGTGGTAAGCGTAGACTGCAAAACCGCCTGCAAACTCAATCGCAGGCTTTCCTTCTGCATGGCAACGATAATTGCGATCAAAGGTTAATTGAATAGGGCGATCGCATACCAAGCAAATTTTTTCACCCAAAAAAACCCAGCAGTCCAGATTCGATGATTATGTGAGCAGTTTAAGACACTGATGCAGAAATCTAGTTTACTCACATCCTCATAGTAGAGTTCAGGAGCTAGAACACCCCGTGGTTTTCCCAACAGGGGGATCAACTGGCTTTCCACTTGACGATATAGTTGCGTACAAGGATCGGTCTGCTGGTTGAGCTGTTGAGCAGGCCAAAGCCACTTTAAAACTGGCGGTCTCAGATATTGTTTTACCTGATTTTTTAGGTTATGGATGAGGTCGAACGCCCGGAGGTCGTAGGAAGGCAGACAAACCCATGCCAGCGGACAGTACAGAATATCCGTAAGTCGAACTGAAATGGTCGGAAATTGTTTTGCGATCGCATCAACTAACCCAATTAAAAAAAGCAGTGACACAGCTAGTATCGGATATTTCGGCAGTAGTAAGAACCAAACTACCACTATCCCCACAAACAGAATTAGCAATCCTCGTGCAGTCAGAGTTAACCGTTGCTTGTATTGCCTGACACCTTCACAGATCTGCTTGTAAAATGGCGATCGCATTGCTGCAAAAGGGCTGTCAAAAAAGTGAATTTGTGGTTCGCTTTCTTCCATTGCTGCATAGATAGCTTTAATAGCATCAGCCGCTTTTTGACAATTGATGCGCTGAGTTGACAAAAGAATTGCTCGCCACTTTTGTTGATAAGTCAGAAGCAGTGCTTCTTTCGGTATAGACATAGAAGGACTAGTCTGAGACATCCCGCCAATTTCTTCCTTCAGGATCGTAGTGATTCGGGTCGTATTCTCGCTGAATCCGAATCAGCCAATTACCACGGGGAATAGCGATCGAATGATGTTCTTCGTGCACTAGAGTCGCGGTTTCTGACAGCACCTTCAGGTAGAGGGTTCCGTCCCCGTGCTGCACTAACTCTGCTTGACCTAAACAAATTTGGTGGCGATGTCCAGTAACTTCGCCTTCTGCCAACGTGAGGTGCGGTAGCGTTTGTCCTGCTACTTCTCGGACGGGTATTAGAAGTACGTCGCCTTGTCGAATCGGTCTCATGATTGTACCTAAAAGGCTGAAGTAAATATGTATAAATACTTACAAGCATGATAACTATATTTTCGGAATCAGCAACAAATTTTTGAATTGCCAATTGATGGCAGCCCAGAAAACAAACCAAAATTGGTACAATTAGTACAAAAGTTTCAGTATACGAGCCGGAGGACTCAATTATGACCACTCCGCTTACTTGTTGTAATTACATCAATGGTCAATGGTTGAGTGCTGCTTCGGGAACTATCTTAGAAAGCCGCAACCCTGCCAATCAGCGTGAAGTTGTTGCTACCTTCCCGCGTTCCGCATCGGTTGATGTGGATACAGCAGTAGCCGC
>JANZYY010000583.1 GCA_026419705.1 Fischerella sp. | reverse complement strand
GTGTGGCATGGGTTTACAACCGTACCGGAGAAGCCTGCCGTGTTTGTGGAAGCACAATTCAACGGACGAAGTTGGCTGGAAGATCCAGTCATTTTTGCATCCAGTGTCAGCGATGAAGAATTAAAAATTAAAAATTGAAAAGGTTTTCGTTGATTGGTAGCAAGCTAGTATAAAAATGAGATGAACAGAAGGTTGTTGGTTGTTGGTCCTTGATAGTTGTTTGTTCCAGACAGCAAACAACAAATAACAAACAACACTTCTATTTTGGATTTTGAAATGCTCACCATCTGAGATTTCGATGAGTCCAAATCTAGTAGCTGTAAAAGCGAATTTGGTATCAAATGTTAGGTGAAAGCAGTGCAGAAAATTTCCCGACTAAACTCAGGAAATAGCAACTCATAGCTCAACAGAGACTGAGTGCAAGCTAGAATCCTGTATACAAGCAATCGATTTACTCAAGAGGGGAATTTATGCCTGTAAAGAAAGGAGATATGGTTCGCGTTATCCGCGAAAAGCTGGAAAACAGTTTAGAAGCAAAAGCGAGCGATCCTCGCTTTCCTGCTTATTTATTTGATAGCAAAGGCGAGATTGTAGATATCAAAGGCGATTATGCCTTTGTAAAATTCGGAAAAGTGCCAACACCAAATATTTGGTTGCGTTTAGATCAACTTGAAGAGTTTAAGTAGAGTTTCAGTAAAATATTATGTATACTTCCCCTTCCTCCCCAATTCTGTGTTACTCACCCCGAGTCACCGTCATTGGTGCTGGTAGAGTTGGCAGTACCCTTGCCCAACGCATTGCGGAGAAAAACCTAGCAGATGTAGTGTTGCTGGATATCGTTCAGGGAATGCCCCAAGGACTGGCGCTAGATTTGATGGAGGCAAGGGGAATTGAAATGCACAACCGTAAAATTATCGGCACCAATGACTATGCCGATACAACTGGTTCGGAAATCGTGGTGATTACGGCAGGTTTTCCCCGCAAACCTGGCATGAGTCGGGATGATTTGCTACGAACGAATGCCAAGATTGTCGTAGAAGCAGCCAAGAATGCGATCGCCCATTCTCCTAATGCCATACTGATTGTCGTCACCAATCCTTTGGATGTGATGACTTATTTGGCATGGCAAGCAACAGAATTACCGCGCGATCGCGTTATGGGTATGGCAGGCGTGTTAGACTCGGCACGCTTAGAAACCTTCATTGCGATGGAATTGGGAGTTTTACCTCGTGATGTCAAAGCAATGGTACTGGGTAGTCACGGCGATTTAATGGTTCCGTTACCACGCTATGCTACTGTGAACGGCATCCCAGTAACAGAATTGTTGGAAAAAGATACAATTGAACGCTTGGTAGAACGGACGCGCAACGGTGGCGCAGAAATTGTTGAACTGATGCAGACAGGCGGCGCTTTTTTTGCTCCAGCCTCTGCGACCTGCGTCATGGTGGAATCGATCTTGCTGAATCAGTCGCGTTTGTTACCCGTAGCAACGTATCTTCAGGGAGAATACGGTTTAGAAGATGTTGTCATCGGCGTTCCTTGTCGGTTGGGATGCGGTGGAATTGAGTGTGTGTTGGAGTTGAGTCTTAGCGATGAGGAAAGAGCAGCGCTTCAAGCTTCGGCGCAGTCGGTACGTCAGAATATTGACCGGGCACAGGAGATTTTGATGGCGTCAACAGGAGCATAATAGCGAAAAGGCAGTGGCATTAATTGCGGCTGCCTTTTTGCGATTGTAATATTCGGTACATTCATCATCGAACCAGAGAGAAAAAAGCAACTACCAAGCTGGTACAGATTTTGAAAAAATCGCGCGTCAAGCCTAGAATCCCAAACTATTCAGCAATTGCGGGCGAATTACGTTATAAGAAGAATAATGAGGATTATTCGTAAAAAACGTAACGCCCTACGCCAATCGCTGGCAGTATTTCGCTACAGTGGACGAGCGATCGCTCTAGTATGGACTACCAGCCGCTCCCTCACTATCAGCCTTGGGATTTTAACTTTGGCGGCTGGTCTTTTACCAGCTGCTGTAGCTTATATCGGTAAATTAATAGTCGATGCGGTTGTAGAGACGCGAAATTTGGCGTCCCTGCATAATATCAATAGCCATTATCTCCTGCTGTATATAGGATTGGAAGCTATTGCTGCGGGTTTACTTGCAGGTAGTCAAAGGGGACTTACAGTTTGTCAGTCGCTGTTGCGGGTGTTACTCGGTCAACGGGTGAATGAACTGATCTTGGAAAAAGCCCTAACTCTGGAACTAAGACAATTTGAGGACTCAGAATTTTACGACAAAATGAGCAACGCCCGGCGAGAAGCTTCCACTCGTCCCCTCTCGCTGGTAAACCGCACCTTTGGCTTGGTACAAAGCGCCCTTTCACTCCTCAACTACGGTGCTTTGTTAGTGAAATTTTCGATTTGGGCGGTGGTGATACTGATATTGGCAGCTGTACCTGCATTCATTACCGAAACCAAGTTTGCAGGAGAAGCTTTTCGCCTGCTGCGTTGGCGTGCGCCAGAAACCCGCCAGCAGCATTACCTAGAAACCTTGGTTGCTAGAGAAGACTTTGCCAAAGAAGTAAAACTCTACCAATTAGGAGAAATGTTGCTGGAACGTTACCGCCACATCTTCAATCAACTTTACAACGAAGATCGCGATTTGACGATACGGCGGGGACTGTGGGGATATTTGTTGAGTTTGCTCAGCACTGCCACTTTTTACATAGCATACGCTTGGATGGTTGTAGAAACTGTAGCGGGAAGAATTTCCTTGGGGGATATGACTATGTATCTCACCATATTCCGTCAAGGACAAACAACTTTTGCTGGGGCGCTGACTTCCATCGGAGGAATGTATGAGGACAACCTATATCTTTCTAATCTTTATGAATTCCTAGAAGAGGAAGTACCGAAACCAACTGGTAAAGCGACTAAAGGCATAAAATCCAAAGATGGAATTCGCTTTGAGAACGTCACATTTACCTATCCGGGAAGTTCCCAACCTGCATTGAAAAACATTTCTTTCCACCTCAAACCTAAAGAAAAATTAGCCTTTGTTGGCGAAAACGGTTCTGGCAAAACGACCTTAATTAAACTACTGACTCGGCTTTACAAGCCAGACTCCGGAAGGATTTTACTAGATGGGTTGGACTTGCAAGAATGGGATGTAAATGTGTTGCGACGACGGATTGGTGTGATTTTCCAGAACTTTGTCCGCTACCAGTTTACAGTCGGGGAAAACATCGGTGTGGGTGACGTAGAACGCATGGAAGACAGAGAACTTTGGAAAGTTGCTGCCCAAAAGGGCATGGCGCTACCTTTTATTGAAAAACTGCCCGCGGGTTTCACCACTCAGCTAGGTAAGTGGTTCAAAGGGGGACAGGAACTTTCGGGAGGCCAGTGGCAGAAAATTACATGCTCGCCCATACCGACTTTAACCCTGACGACCCCTTGCATCAGAGGGTTGAGGCCGAAATGTTTACTTCCCGCCCGCCCCACGCTGCGGAAGGCGCGGTATCTGTA
>JANZYY010000582.1 GCA_026419705.1 Fischerella sp. | reverse complement strand
GAGGTACACCCTGATATACCTATCTATACAGCGGCTATTGACGAAAAGTTGAATGAACATGGCTACATTATTCCTGGATTAGGAGATGCTGGGGATAGGTTATTTGGGACTAAATAATAACAATCAACTCACTAAGGAAGGGAACAGACCCCTAGGGGCGATCGCCCCTAGGGGTCTAGCTTGAAAATAAGGTAGCGGTTGTTAGGGTATCCGTTAGTAAACTATGAGCGAGAAATTTGAGGGAGTTGATAATCTCAAAACTACTGCTTCCCTGAGTAAACTTAAGTGCGATCGCCATGCTCGTTGTCCAATCGGATTTTTTCATTACCTATTTTTTTGCTTTATAAGCTTGTAAATTAATTAGCACTTTATTGGGAATGAAACAGCCCTCTTTAGAAAGCACGGCTTTGGGGAATCCCAGAGGCAGAAAACAGACCCTAGCGCTTATGACAAATTTTATAGCTAGATACCCGACTTCTCCAAGCAGTCAGGGAGCTCAAGTAACAAACTACTACGCGTTTACAAATAATATTATGTATCCATTATACTCCTAAATCCAAGAAAAATTTCTGAGCAAACGTATTGATTTTTATACACATATTCTGGATATATGCCGATCTCAAAGTTTTTGTGATAAATATTTTGCAACAATTACAATCTATCTATATCAAATGCTACGGTATTAAATGTTGTGCAATGCAAAATCCATAGGATATTTATCTCTACCAACAGTATTAATACTTATGATAATTTTCAATATGAAAATCTTGCTAATGTTTTCTTGATGACAATTTATCAGTCTTCCTGAAAGCAGAGCAGAGATATCGGTACCAAACCTACATCCTCAATTAAGTTTTATTTGGGTTTATCTACTATAGGAAATTAATATGCCAGCACCTACCATCGGACAATTGGAGAGAGAAATTTCAAATCGTATCCGTTCTCTGTACAGGGTTGAACTAGGTTTGCGTCCCAGCAGAATTAATTGCCATTTTTTTCGTGGAGAGTTGGCAATTACTCTCGAAAATTCTCTGACCAAAGTAGAGGAAATATTGATGAAATCCGGTTCTGATATTTTAGCTGAACAAGTGCGAATAGATATAGATAAAATCATGATTCCACAGATTCGAGATTTGATTGAAGAAGTAATTGGTAAATCTGTACTAGATTTAATTAGTCATACAAATTTAACCACAGGCCGTACTGGTATAATTGTGTTTATAGGAAAATTGCCTGAAGTTCGCAATCCTCAAGCAATTCCTAAAGCTGTTAAAAAAAATGCAAGTGGCTGATCTGGCAGCGTGTGGTAGGTACTAATTAGCTACTAGATATGACTAGCAATAGATGCACTAGATGTATTTTTATTTTTGTTTTCTAAATTAAAAAGTTTTGACATTCTACCTACCAAAAGGTACGCTGCTTTGCGTTCACAATTTCCTGCTTTTCCGAACTAGTTAAAGGTATGTTGCAAATTTAGGTGGCGGTAGATAGTAAATTCTATTTGATGAAAGTCTAAGGGCTTGGTAATTAAATCAACCATTCCTGTTTGAAGAATAGGATTATGGTCTCTTTTGCTATTTCCAGATACAATTCCAATGATTGGTATCATCTTTGTTTCTGGGTTGCGCTTGAGGTAATAAATTGCTTGGATACTGTTCAAATCAGGCAGAACCATGTCTAAGAGAATTAAATCTGGTTTGTGAGTTTGTGCTAAAATTAAAGCTTTTACTCCCTGCTTAGCACACATAAATGAATACTTGAGTGCTTTGAGATGAAAATTGAGAATTTCCAACTCATGTAGATTTGGTTCTACAACTAAAATTAACGGCCGCCTATCCATAAATATCAAAAAACCCTACACATCAATTCACTTCAAAAAGATGTACGAGGTCTCCTTCAGGCGGGCTATGCGGCTTGAGATGGATTAACTCGTATGTGACTCACTAGGTCCGGTATCTGCGCTGATACTCAGGATAGAAAACCGCAAGCTAGTGGCAACACCAAGCAGATATGATGCTAATAAATGCATGCATAAGTCAAGAGGTGATTGATAAAAATTCATCTTCGGTTTTACTTTCGTAAGAATTTATTCACCTTCCGGATTTTCTGGAAGATACGGAACACCTAATGCTGCTGGGGGTGTTGATTTACCAGCCAATCCAATCAGGGCAAAAAGTGCGATCGCATAGGGTCACATTATCAGGATCTGGTGTAGCTTTAGCGTACAAGAAGAATGCGATCGCCAGCAAAAGAGTGTGCATTTAAAATGAGTTGTAGTCAAAAATCCAATATGATAAGTCTCTACAAAAAGAAAGATAATTTTTAGAATCATCTGATTTTGATACCTAACCCAAGAAAGATTTGTTGTATATAATATCGTTGTGTCTAAGAGACATAATGTTCACAAAAAGTTAGCACAGATGAATCAGAATTATTCTTCATCTGTGTTTTTTTCATTAATATGAAGGTTTAAACAATAAATAATTTATTCTATAGCAGTCCGATCTGATTTGTGAAAAATGTTTTTGAGAAACGTAGACGCGTAGCGGCTTGCCGCAGGCTACCACAAAGAACGCAAAGGACACAAAGGAAAAAATTGGTACTCATTAAATCCAAGTTCATAGAGAATTGGTATGAGTAGAAAAAAGTGCGATCGCCATTTCACGATCGGTCAGGCGATCGCACTTGCTCATAAGTATAAAAATTGTGATGGTAGATGCAAAAAAAATTTACAGCAACCTTACTTTACAAACGTCCACTCTAAAGTTTCAATAGGAGCTACCTGTAGTGCTTGGGCGAGTTCGGCGCTACTTGCAAATTGCAATTGCTCTAAATAACAAGCTTCTACATTGACAGTAAACTCTTTCTCTTGGAAGGGTCAGGGATTGACTGTAAGATTAGCGTCACTACGCTGCATGACATCATAACGATTACCATCTGAGAGAGTAGCAATTTCTAAGGCACGTTCGCCAACAGGTATCATCCGGTTGCAGAGGATGAGTGAAAGGCGATCGCACCACTGAAAAAATTCGTAAGCTGTTGCAGCTTCATCTTTTGTAATATTTAGTTGCTTGCACCATTGTTGTTGATGCTTTGACATACTCCCACGACTTGAAGTCGTGGGATTCTAGGCTCAAACAGCGATTGCTGGCTGCCGCCAGTCTGACATCACCTGGTAGAGTCGAAGGAATTTATTACTAAATTCCCCCTCTCTTCCGAAACCGTACATGAAAGTTTCCCTTCATACGGCTACTCAAGTGTGTCTTCCATTGTCACTGAGGAACTTCCTGATTGCTTTCTACGTAAAATTTTCGGAATATCGTTTTCCCACCCCCATTCGTATTTATCCCATTGTTGGGCTAGTTTCTTAAAGTTTTCGGAGTGTTCTTTCTTGCGAATTTCTATTATGTCGATAACAGTCTTTTCGTCGTGACAATGCCGATGTAGAAGTTGTAGATTTTGATATTCATCCCTACCTCCAAGGGCTAATGGTATTTTATGGTCTACTTCCAATACATGCCAATTTTGGAA
>JANZYY010000058.1 GCA_026419705.1 Fischerella sp. | reverse complement strand
TCTTTCCAACCTGCTTCAAGCTCTCCAATGCGAGCTTTGGTCATTTTTTGTTCTCGCTTTCTATAGTTGGTAGTAGTCAAATATGGACCAACAAGATGCATACTCATAAATGTAACAAAAAGTAGTAGACAAGAATTTAATTATACATTATTTTTTGGTTTTTGTCAAGACTTCTTGTGTTTGGCGATGCGCTTGAAGTTCTTTGACTGCATTATGCAAAGCCCAGGCAAAATTAACAGATTGTTGTTCGTTCAAAATAGTCCAACTTTCCATTTCTACATAACCACGAGTTAAAACAGACCAAATTACACGAATACGCGACGTGACAGCATTAATCAAATATTTGATATAATAGAGCCAAGAACCATAATCTCGATCCATGATGGGCCAAGTTTGCCGCCACCGATCAGTTTTTACTTTAGTCCAAACATGCGTTGTAATTACACCATCCTCGACTTCGATTTCTAATTTAATTTGGTCATTGGGATTGCCGCAACTACAGCTTACGGTGTAAAATTTAGCGTTATCAAATTCTTGGTCTAACATAATGCCTTGTGCAGGATTTTGTGGATCTAAATTCATATTATTCTCGGAATTTGCCTACAGATTTAATTGATTTAAAAACTAAATTAGTATTTTTAGGAAGAATTTCTGCAATTTTTTTGCCCAGTGCCTTTGGGTCTTGGTCCTGTGTTAGAAATTTTCCTGTATCGGCTTTATAAGCGTAATACGTTTGATGTTCGGGGATGAATTCAATTTCAACAATAAAATCCTCCATCGAATTTCGATTACTAGAATCTTCGATTTGATGCAAATCTCTTTTATTTTGAATGGTTGCCGCTATCTTTCCAACTACAGATCCTAAAATCGACCCGAATAGTGCCCCGATAGCTAGAAAAAACATAAATTCAAAAAAATTCATAATACTCCCATTTAAAATATTTAATAATATTTAAGTGAACTACCTACGGACTAAAGATCCGTAGTCTTCCTTTATTTTATTTCTAAGTGTAATCCAATCATCTCCTCCTCTTAGATCAAATGTTGTTGAATGAGATTTCGTTTTCACTTCCAAGTTAAAATTGTCAATGGAATTAAATCCTCTTTCCCGCGCCTAAATTTAATTTTCATTAATCCCTGTTTAATTAAACTTTGACCTTCCTCGGATTCGATTTCGAAATCCCAATCAAATCCTTTTACACCAACAGTGCTTTTCAACCATTTTTCTAAGTCAACTATTAAAAAGTCGTATTCGAATTTAACAATAGTTGAATGCCCCCACCAGATTTTATTTGCAATATACCATTTAAGTCGAAACAGTGGTTGGGAAACAAAATAGTAAAGATAAACCAGTAGTGTTAGAAGATTACGCATTATTTCTGGCAATTTAAACTTGATAATTTTGCCAAGTTAGAAGAAAATGCATGAGGTTTTTGTAAGTTGGAAATTGAAAAATATTATAACTTGTTCGCTTACCGCATTGATTTTGATGACACCACGATTGTATTGTTTCTAACAGCGCATCAAAACGGTCCGATTGTCTATCACCATAAGTTAAGCGAACTGTTAGTGTTCCTTTTATATTTTCAATTATCAAAGAATCTTGATTCATTTATATTTTAAACGAACAAGTAAATTAATTTTCGGATCTCTAATTTCTAGAATCATTTTGGGAAATAAGTATGATAGAAACGTATATTTGTAATTATTACAATCACAAAATTTCATAGCATCTTTTAAAGAATCTACCGAAGTAAACGAGATTAAATGATTCATGAAATATCGAATGGCCCAATGGTTGCCTTATCTGCACTTAGCATTAGTAGAGTCATATACTTTTCCCATGCTTCTTTGATTGCGGGATTTGACGCCCTCATTCTTTCTTCAAATTGTTTACTTTTAACTAATTCATCTAACAATTCTAAACCATCTTTGGATAATTGTTTACTATAAAATTCATTTTCTTTTGCCAGTGCTTTTAGTGCAATTTCGGGAATTTTGATTACAAACAATTTCATTTCCTCGAAAGGAATTTGGAAAAATTCTGTGCCTTTTACAGTTCTAGCTACAGCTCTCATTTCCGATAAGGTTTCTCTTGGCGGTAGTTCTAATACTCGTCGATAATCAATTATTTCAGCCGAATACCTACTCAAAAGGGCCGAGATCGCAGGATCTAAATTGCTGTATTTTGACATCGCAATAACTTAATTAAACACCTTGTTTATGCTTAACTAAGAGATCCTTTTTCATCCAATTTGGATCCCGGCGATTAAGCTGTTCTTGAGATTTGAAAACTCCGATAAATTTTTCTCCGTTGATTTCTTTTTCAAAGAGGTTGCTGGTTAGAAAAATTTCACCGGTGCGAAGGTTGCGAACTTGACTAATGCGCTCGTTCCTAGTAGGCTGATCAAGACGACGCCCCAGAATAGTATTGTGTCTTTTTTGCATAACAACCTCCTTTTCATACAGTATTTATTATACTGTCAATTCCAAAGATTTTGATAATATTTGGCAAACAAATTTAAACCTTCTTGAATCATTTCTTCGTGACGCTTTCTGCCTTCCCAATCGTCGACTCTTTGTTGCTCGTAGTAGTCATCAGAAAGAGTATACCCTTCTTCGACATTTTCGGGATCAACCGGGATAAACATATCTTCGATCGTTTTTCCTTCTTTAACAACACTTGGTGTGATGATATAAAAGTCCTCCCAATTTTTATCAGGTTCTGATAGATTTTGAGAGTACTTTCCTGCAATATGCTCAAAACTCCAAATCATTTTATCAATAGTTTTAGCCCAAAGTTCTGCAGGCACTTTGCTATAATCTTTAGCAGTTTCTTGATAAAAGTCAAAGTTTAATTGCGGGTCCCAATCTTCGTTTCCGCCCACGCTGTTGGAAAAACAAGAAGGGTATCCCCGAATATTTTTCCTAAATTCTTTAAGTGCTGGTAAAATAATTAGAGCCAAAGTATGATCTAGGCTCCAAGTATCCCAACGATCAATTTTAATGCTGATTTCTCGTTGAGCCAGTGGATCTTCTTCGGGAGGATAATCTCCGATTTTTACTTCCATGATTAACTATAATTAAAGTGACTTGATGCATATAGGCGAATATTGGCGCGCCCTTCTTTGACTTCTGCTGCATGAAGTAATGCTTCACTGAATAAATGCCTTGTGTATGTATTGCGCACTACACCTTCTTCAACTTCGCAACCAGCGCTAAAAAATGAACCAAATTGTTTATGAAATTCCAATTTGGCTTCGTCGGCGGAACCGGCGTGGGTAATGAGAGCCATAATAGTGACCCCTTCCCCTGTTGCATCGTATTCACACCACGCAGTCCAAAGTTTCATATCATATCCTTTTTGGCACCCCGGACAGGACTCGAACCTGCATTGACTCCATTACACTGCTACGCTTTAGAAGAGCGTTGTGGTACCGGGGTATGATTTGTTTAGTTAATTTAGACGGTTGATTAATCCGTTTTACTAAAATTAAAAAATTGGTGGGACCACCTGGACTCGAACCAGGAACCAACGGATTATGAGTCCGCTGCTCTAGACCAATTGAGCTATAGTCCCTACATTACTTACATTATACTGATCTTTCTTTATTAGGTCAATATCTTTTTTATCAATTACTTTTAATCTTTTCGAATTTAATTATTTAGTCAGCGTGTCAAGCATAAACTGCTGTTCTACTTTCTTTTGAATAGTTTTGTATAGACCTGGATTAATTTTCAAAACCAAAGGCATGAGTTCGTGGCGAATCAGGTTACGGGTGTATTTGGTATCTTGATTTGATGGATCTTCCAAAAATGGCACACTTTTCCTTTTTGCCCACGAGTAGAACTCTTGTTTGCGGTTTAGTAGAAAAGGTCGAATAACTTGACCTCGACGATATCGAATCGTATCACTGCGCCCATGCATGCAGCGCCAAATATAAGTTTCTACAGCATCGTCGAGGTGATGCGCTGTAACAATATGACCGCCGTCTAAATCATAGCTTTCAAAAGCCCGATATCGCTCCTCACGCCAAAATTCTTCTTGGCTCATTTCCTTAGGCTTTTCTTTGCTAATGATACTAAAAATCAGTGGAATACCGTGGTCGTCACAATATTTGGTAACTACGCGATGCGCTTGGTCGCTATACTTGGTATTATGATGTACAAAGATAGCAGCCACTTGATGCTTACGCCGCAAAAAATCGAGAGCAACCATGCTGTCAACACCACCACTGGTGCCAACCCATAGTTTACCTTCGGGGATACTACCAAGCAATCGAATCATCAAATTTCCAGTTCAAACGGCTGGTAGCTAGCGGCGGACTCTTCGTGGCCTGCGTAACCTCGAGGATGGCAAATCACACGGCAGTTATCGCCTACCATGTAATCCGAAGCTGTATGCATGTGACCATGCACCCAGTAACGGATGTTATCGCGGTTGAGAATCAACTCACTGAGGTCAGACGCAAAAGCGCCGTTCATCGGCGTGTCATGACGATACGATTCATGCACACTTTGAAACGTGGGCGCATGATGCGTGATCACAAACACCTTGCGGTCTTTGCGCTTATTGGTCGTGACGTCGATATACTGCCGACTCTTGCGATGCAGACCTTCTGCAGACTCAGGAGTGAAGCGTGTCCAAGGCTCAGCATGCTGAGCCACGACCTTGAAGTCGTGCAGACCGCGGGCGCCTTTAAGGTGAAACCGGGTCAAGGGATCGCCCCGGTTCATGTCAGTCCACAGCGTGGAACCAATAAAGGTCCAGTCGCCGATGTCCACCGAGTCGTTATCAAGAACCTGCACATTGGATGGCAGGTGCGCCTTGATGAGAAAAGGCGTAGCGTCCAGGTAACCGTGGTAGTATTCGTGGTTGCCAAACACATACAAGACCTTGGGATACTTGGTGCACTCCTCTTGAAAGAAGCGAGCATGCTGCGGCACATAACGGTGCTCGGTAATGTCGCCGGCAAGGATCAACAGGTCAGCACCGCCCGGCAACGTGATGTCTGCAAAGTTAAGGTGCAGGTCGCTGACAATGTGAATCTTCATGTTTGTATTATACAATCGGATTGTCTTTTTGTCAACTCTGTTTTGCACTAAGTTGCAGCAGCACCCAGGTCAGTTCCGAGGGATTCTTTGGATTGCCGTAACTGTCTCGCGACACTTTGCTGTAGCAATCGGGGCAATAGTGTCCACTCAGCCCGAAGTAGTTATTCAACGTCCACCATTGGCCCATGCGCTTACCATCCTTATTGGCTTTGGCGTCGCACACGGTGCAACAGATGCTGGAAAAGTTAGCCATTGCGCTGTCCTATTGCTTAACGTATGCTACTATTATGCAGTCGTTTGGGTGTGCTGTCAACCGGAATTTCGTGCGAAATTACACGAATTTAATCTCGGCTGTCGTTATAAAGTGTTCTGCGATTTTGTATTCTAAGTCTCGTTTATTGTTTGTCCTCGTAATGTTGTTTTAGATTTTTAAAATGCGTTACTGTCCATTATCGATACAACTCAGAAATGTCCCACTGAAAACGATCACGCATACGCTTCAGGGCTTCGTCGGGAACGCCATGCACGCTCTTGAAGTTACCTTGCGCCACAACCACAGTGGGTACAATGCCAAACGCACGGGCAATGTCAAAGTAAGGACGCAGTTCCTTGACGGTGGTAAAGGTGTTGGCAACGACCACGCCTCGGTTGTTACGCAGACCGTGCAGTGTCATGTCCTGGCACCACTTATGGGCCGCTGGCAACTTAGCAGGATCGAATCTGTATTCGGGCAACATAGTCTTGCCATCTTCAGCGAGGTGGAAAAACATGTCGGCTTCGAGGTGCAGCATGTCGCTCATGCGCCGAGCCATTGTGCTCTTGCCCGAGCCAGGAAGTCCGCGGATCAAAATCAGTGATGCCATTTGGAACCTTTTTCTTTAATCTATGGGTATATTATGCAGCCAAACCTGTCCGTTGTCAACCCCAAAAGTGTAACAATTGTAACAGGAATTTTCGTGCGAAACTGCACAGATTACTGTGAAATAGCAGCCCAGGTTGCCCTCTTCATAAAGTCTTGGTACGCGGCACCGCCTTCTAACCAATCTTTGACTGTTTCAACGCTACCATAACTGCCTGCCGGCGCTGCACAAAGTAGCCACTTAACAATGGCTTTGATTTTGGTTGCGTTTTCGGCATCAGCGCTGTTTGCAGCACGGTACAAGTCATTGGTCAGCACTCCCATGAGAAAACTACCAGGCTCATAACGATGTATAAAATAGTCGTAAAGAGCTTGGCGGGTATGACGGGGGATACCTCCGAATTGGGAGTCACTGCCTATGTAGGGAGTGCCATCGATGTCAACGTCCCCAAATTCAACAAAGTGGGAGAAGTCGATTAGTTTATTCATAGTTTAGTGGTGTGCTCGAATTTCACCTTTGAGTGCATCCTGCACAAGACTCTGCATGGAAACAATTACTCGACCCGTCGCATCCATACCCGCGTCGCGAGCACGAAACTGCTCGAGTCCTGACGGCTTACCGTGAAGGTGACCGTGGAAGTGTACGCTGCCGACTGTCGGCAGCGTACACTGGGTTCATAATCTTTCTCAACAAGAATAGTCCGCTGAGTGGAACCAACACCGCCATAATCAAACCAATTACCACGGTGCTGCCTACATCGCCACCAAAGCCTGCACTGCTTAATGCAAATCCGCCTTTGAGACCCAGGACCATCAATAGGTATAAGGAAAGGAATTTGACTATCTGTTGTGGTATTTCCAAATTGGATTTGATCAATTCTGCAAAGATACCAAACACAAAGAAAAGAATAGCTGGATCTAAAAATATATTCAGAATATCTCCAAAAAAATTGGGGCGTAGCGCCCCAATTTTTATTTATTGGTCCTAATTAGACCAGTGCGCGAGCACGGCTACCGTGTACATCACGGGCGCTGACCTTGTAGGCACTGCGACCAACAGTGGTCGGCACGCGGCTGACCTTGAGACCGGCTTGACGCAGCTCAGTCATGCGAGCACGAATGTTGCGAATACCGAACAGTGCTTCAGCCTGAGCAGCAGTTAGCGTGCGACCGGTGCCGCGTAGGTATTCTTCGAGAAACGCATTTTGGGTCTTAGTTAGTGTAGTAAAAGCCATTTTAATAATCTCCATAAGAAAAGGTGCGCCAACCAATGACAACCACGACTTAGTCAGCACATTCTGTAATTGTAATAAAATTGCAAAAAAATACAAGAGTCAGTTTCACCATCTTTAAGCAAAATCTTCTTCACTATCATCATAGGGAATCGGTACCCATCCTAACCGCAATAAATCTTCCCTGATTTCATCAGTAACTGTGCCCTCTGTAACATAACCTTTTGGTCCTCGATTATCTCTTTCTTCGTTGTAAGGATTCATACCACTACAATAGTAGTCCATATATATTTCATTTTTATTTCTTAAGTTGGCTACTAAACCACCAGCACCTCTCCAACTATAAGAAAGCACGGGCTCCCGTTTTAGTAATTCAAAAATTTCTGTTCTACACCACTGCATGTTGCAGAATGCAGCGTAGAAATTTTGAGCGTAAACGTCGTTTTTAAGTTTTTCCATTATGACAGGATCGGATCTAATTTGATTTTCTAATAGATCACGAAGCTCTCGATTCTTTCGATATGGATCTTTGTCTATGTTATTTTGAGACATAAATATCTACATGAAACATTTTACTATTATACTTATAACCGCAGTTTTTGCAAGCGGGTGCTTACCGGAAGAAGAAAAAACTTTAAACATTAATGATATTGTTGCATCGTCGCCAGCGGCATCCGCGACTGCCCAAGCAGTTAAAGACGCCGCCCCTGTAGAACCAGCGAAAACCGAAGAATCGGTTAAAAATTTTGCTCAACACGAGTCAATACAGGCCAAACCAGAATCAACAAAATCAGAACAGCCAAAACCAGTAACTGGTGCTGCCAGTCAACCTTTGAGTCTCAGTGACCGTGCTGCTCTTGCTCGAGAAAAGGCTCGCGCACGGCGAGAAGCCGAAAAAGCAGCAAAAAAGAATTAATCTTCTTTGTTTTTTGCCTTACGCAAAACCCATTCGCCAGTGGGCTCTTCGTACCATTCTAGTACAGTACCCACAGTCCAGCCCAGTTCATTTAGCATTTCTTGAGGAAATGTTAAGTAAAGTTCTCCGGTCTTAGGATCTTCCTCTACATCAGCGTGCCAAACTCGTTCCATTTAGATTTCCTTCGCACTAATAAAACGGTCCCAGCGAAAACTGCGCCATTCTTTCTTATCGAGGCACCAAACGCTTTGCACTTCGAGACTGTGCCTTTTTTCCCTTGTGCCTTTACTTTGGTGAATGGGCACAAGATCTTTGTTTAGTGTGCAAGGCATAACGCGAGTTTCGCCATTTACTTTGGTAAATGTGATTTCTACGGGTCCCCGATCTAGTAGTCCAATTACATGCTCTCGAATTTGATTAATATCCTGACTCATAGTTTTTCGCCTTTACGGAAGCCGCGCCACGTTTTGAACCTCGGAAAACGAATGCTCCACACTTCGCTATCCTGCGCCTGCGTCAGCGCATCGCCCCGAATCTCACCGATTTCGCCAACAACTTCATCGCGATACCGCCAGATATCTTCGCGGTCTTTGTCACTCCATCCACTGCCCACGCTGACTTGGATTTGCCGCCCGTCGTCTTCCCCTTCGAATTCAACCGCACCCATCATACCTGCATACTTACCGGTGCCTTCTACTACACGAACAGCCTTGAGGCTGACTTCAATAAAGGGCTTGATTTTGAGCCAGTTTGCAGTGCGCTTGCACTCATAAGGTGCAACGGGATCTTTTACCATAATGCCTTCGTAGCCACCGTCAATAGCAGCACGGTTGATTTCAGCAAAACGGACCTGACCTTCTTTGGTATCGAGGTCAACAATTTCATGATCCAAAACTTTGACATTGGGCATGTGATCCTTGACCAAATTGTGCCATGCATTGAGACTGTAGACACGGTCGATTTGACGCTTGTCGCAAATGCCTGCTTGAAAGTCTTTGAGGGTAACCATATCGAAAAGATGCAGCACAGCGTCTTGCGCTGCCACGTCACTCTTTCTGTGCACTTGTTTCATGAGGTCCTGAAAACTGCTGCTCATGACCTCGCCATCTAACACCATGGGCTCGTGGAAGAATCGGCAGTGCCGGGAGATCTGCTGTTTGATGTGCTCGAAATTGACCAATTCTTTACCATTGCGGCTATACTGCACCACATGCCCACTGGGATATGCTACGGTGATAACACGCACACCATCTAGCTTGACTTCTACCATTTTGGCGCCAGTCATCTTGCTTTCGTGCTTGGCACCGTCGTGTGCAAGTTGCGCTTGAAACACTGGCACGGCAAATTCGGGATGCGTGTCAGCAATAACGTTGATGGTTTTTTCACTGACCCCGCAGCGTAGATCTTTGATGAGGATACGGCGATACCAGCCATTCCATTGCTCGGGAGTGGCCTGTAGGCGTGCTTGATTGATTGCAGTCTGTGCAGCATCCCCAGTGAGTTCGCGTGCAGCCAGTTTGTCAACCAGTGCGCGAAATGCTGCCCAACTCAGTCCCCGCGGTGCCGGCATGTTACGGCCCGCTGCGGGTCGTTCCAGAACTTTTTTAACTCCAAAGGTAATCATGCTGTCACAAGCCAAGCGGCAGCCTTCGAAAAATTCCCTATTGCCTGCTGCTGCCTCGCGGCGGACGATGCTTTCTTTAGCCAAACGGCTGTTGTTGGATTCAAGCTCTCGGATTACAGACCAAGGTGTGTTCATGTTGTCCTTCAAAATGCTGAAATCAGCCTCCAAGTGGAATTATCCAGTGGGGTGTCGATCACGAGGCCGAGATTGTGCAAGGCACCAAGTTTGTTGTCCAGTTCTGTATAGGCTTCGTCTATGTCCTCGGCCTGTACCACGACGGACAATTGTTTCAGAAGCCTATGACCAAAAATGTAAGTTTTCATGCTAATATTTTAGTTGGCTTTAGCTAACTTGTCAAAGATTTTGGTATGCTTGCAGTAGCCGTGATACGTAGCGCCCGGGCAGGTGCAGGTAATCTTGCCCTGATACTTGGTCACGATGTAACGGTTTCCTCGGCTGCCTTCTGCCACGCGGACATCTGCCACAGGTTTGGCAGTTTCAGTTTTACCAGCTCGCACCACCCGTCCTCCTTTGTAGCGGAGATAAACGACGTGGTCAAGACTGATTTCCCGGTATTCGCCTTGACTGTCTTTAATGGCAAAACTGCCCTGCGACATGCCCTTGTTGCCAGCAACCACACGACCCGTGTAGCTGTCTCTCGGTAGTCGCTGTCGCGGAAATAGTAATGGTCGCGCCACCTAGTGGTGACTTCGACTTCAGTGCCCAAGGCGGGCAGGCCAAAGTAGCTCATTACAGAACGTCGTATTGTTCGCGAGCCAGACGGATGCAGTCCAGCAGATTCTCACCAGTGACACGGAACGGACCCAGGCCCTCGCGGTCGAGGAATTCCATGGTGTAAGTGTCGTCAAGCTCCATGGAAAGACGAACGAGATGGTTTTCGATCCAAGTAGCCAGTTCTGCAACGCTGGTCATTTCGTGTGCTCCTGTCAACGTATGTCACTATTATGCAATCATTTTGCAGCATAGTCAACTAAAAAAAGTGTAACAATTGTAACAAGAAAAACTGTGCAATAGTTAACACTCTTCGAAAAGGTTATCGAAAACATTGTTTGCGGGTCGGGATTTTTTATTTGGTTTAACTTTATTTGATTTTTTCTCTTGTTCTTTGACAAACTCAACTGCTTCTGTGAATGATCCTGGAGTTTTGCTGTACGGATCAGTACCATCAAACCTGTAGTGGTAACGCAGTGCATCAGCACAAACAATGTTGCGCTCCACAATATGTCTTAAATGCTCTTGCCCACACAGCAGCCTGTTACGACATAGCTCAACGTTGTCCGGCATGAGATCTACGCCATAAATCGTGCTCAGTGCTTGTTCGAAGGTTGATCCATTTTGGATTTTTCGTATTAGCACTTCGCTTAAAAACTGCCCGTCTCCACAACTATTATCCAAAAAAGTTTTAGTGGGATCTGTAAATACTTCCGGCGGCAATTGATCTAGAATCTCCTGCACCAGTGGCGTGGGAGTAAATACTTCGCCTGTGGCTTTGACTCGCAGCCGATCTCGCTCCACCCCGCTCATGTACTCACGGTTTCGGCAGTGCGCAATAACTTCATTTAACGTTGGCTTCGACATAATCTATTTCTTCCTGCGTGAGACCAAAGTGGGCGTAAAGTTCCTGGTCAGTCCAGGTCCTGGTAAGGTCTACTTTTGGGATTTTTCTAAATACTGTCTTTCCATTCTTAGTCGAAGTTCCTTTGATATCGGCTACAATATATTTTACGAATTTACTATTTAGATAATTAATAAGATTTTGGGCTTCAGCTTCCGACTCGACAGAAATATAATGAGCTTTCATTGCACAGCCGTGATCGGGTGCTGCATACTTTACTGGACCGATCGATGTTGTAGTATAATCTCCACTAAAAACTACCTTATGTTGGCCAATACCCGATATCGCATCAACTAACAAATGAGAAATTTTTACTTTGTCAAATTCTTGATCTTTACGACCACACGACCAAATACACCAGATTCCGTTGTTGTCCAATATGGCCCTGTTACGAGATAATTTACCATTTTTGACTTCCCAACCCGAATAATTTTTTTCTAGAATACGATTTACCAGTTGAAATCGATTAAGATTATCGGTCGGGGCTACTAAAATTTTATTAACTTTTATGACCTTACCATGGGAATCAATAATTTCAGTTCGATCTGAAAAGTTATTCTCCCACACAAACCAACTAACCAAGACCTGAACATTGGAAAAACAATTTCCTTTAAAAGAATATTTTTTTAGATTTTGAAATTCGTCAATATCTTTAAAATTACTAGATGGGACTATAAGTGCAACTAAATTGGAAATTTCCTTAGCCTTTGAAATAAATTTCTTATAGAGATTTGAATTTGTTTTATCTTGATACGGTGGATTTCCAACTACAACATCAAATTTCATATCTGTTTCCAATGACTCAATGTATTTAACTCCTAACTTTTTGCAGAAGTAGCTCTTGTTTTTATGATCGGAGTAAAAAGTAATGCTGCTGGGATCTACCTTGTAAGTGTATATGAGACTAATTACGAACTCAATATTAAACAGCACCAAAATAGATCCTTGCAAGGGCAAGTGACTGAGAATTTCTTCAACAAGACCCTGCGGGGTATGAATGGCATGAGCACCACTAAAATCAATTACCCCTTCTTTAAGTGCTTTGTAAATGACTTTGGCTTTGTCCATGACGAGATGCGTGCTAATAGTTAATTAGACCTGTATTATAAGTCCAATTTGATTTAATTTGTTCGAATTACAGACCCATTTCTGTGCGAAATGCACGCCAAAATGGTTGATTGTTGTCGATGAGTTTGCTGAGATCTCGAAAACCAAGTACCCGTACTCGGTCATGGTACATGCCTTCGTTGACTTTTTGATTTAGGTCCTTGGCTGTGGTAAAGATTGTCATATCGGCGTCCTTATATTTAGGACTAGAAGTTGTTTTGGCTACAAAGTTTGAAATATGGTCTTCGTTAGCAGTTAGATCTTTTTGGGTATTCGAACGGTACTTGACCTGCACGGTATGCAGTTTTCCGTTATGGCTCAGTCCATATCCGTCAATACCCATGTCGCTACCGTCGATCTTGTTATCATGTGGGCGATATTCAACAATGTTGATTCTCTTGTCAATAGGGCTTAGAGTGATCAAAACCTCAACCAAAGCTTCCAATGCATCGCCTTTGTATTCGTCGGGCGACCAATTAAGGCTGGTCCACGCTGGATCTGTACTAAGTTTTTCTACTCGACGCATAAAACCCGAAAGGGTTTCGACACTATCAAGTAGTTTGTTTGCATTAGGGCAAATTTTGGCAAAACGGTGCTTCATTGCATTCTCTTGATGTTAGAAGTTAAGTAGAGCATCGATTTTATCTTCGTCTTTCTCTAAAACACGAAGATTATTGAAGATTTCTTCTTCTTCTACCTCATGGAAAATATCCACTAGAAAAAGATTTGCAAAGTTATTCTTAGCTTTGCTGTACGCGTCACCGATGTCATCATCCTCGGGAGTGTGACGCGGCTTACCAGTTTCAACTACATCTTCTGCACTGATATCGTAACCACCGTTACGAATGGCTTGAATGTAATACTTGACATTTTCTTTATCGTCTTCATCTCCGTTAATTACGCTGACGGAAATCAGCGCCCACTTTTTAGCACTAGGATTTGGTTTGTAAATGCGAACAGCACGGCCAATAGTTTGCAGTAACTTAGACAATCCTAGATTGCGCAGCAGCGCTACTCCAGTGATGCCGTCTACGTCAATACCCTCGCTGAGGATGTCGTAGTGGAAAATTAATGCGTTTTTAGCCTGCTTCAGTCGATCCAAAAATTGTTCACGAGGAATTCTGACGTTATTGATTCTGGCGCCGTTACGGCTTGTAATGGTGAAAATTTCGTGATCCGGAAATTCCGTTTGAACTTTTTGGATGTTGTCTTCGACGGTTTTTACATCGGCTGTGCCCTTCATCGCGAACAGGATCTTGCTGAATCCCAGTTCAGGCCGAGTAATTTTGTCTTGCTCTCGAGCCAATTCGATGACTTCATGCACAATGCTTTTTTTCTCTTCTGCCGTTTCTGCATACAGAACGTGCAGGCGGGGAGGGACAATTAAACCACGTTTGATCAACTCAGCGGGACTGATGTAGTAGATGCGATCTCCATAAATAGAAGAATTGTTTAGCCCACGCCCGCGATTGCTTGCAGTATGTTTTTCTGTAGCGGTAAAAAATAATTTAACTCGTGCAGTGAGCTCGCTTACGGCATGACCAAAACCTTCGTTAACGCAGTATTGGCTTTCGTCGGCGATTAAGGTATCGAATTTGATTCCTTTTAGTTTGTTGCAACTGTGATAGGTGCTGAACACCACAAGGTCCTGCCCACTCTCAGTCGCGTTAATATATGCTTTTTTAATATCTGCAACTCTCGTGGTTGCGTGCTCCTTCCACCGGATTCCTTTTTCATAATCAGTTTCTAAGTTACCGCTGTGGAAAGCAATGGCGCGATAAGTCAGCCCAGAATATTTACGAAATTCTTCGATAAGTTGATTGGCAAGGAGGATTCGGGGCGCTAGCACCACATGAATGGCAGTGACTTGGTTGTTTTTTCGTTGATAGTCGAGAACAGATGCTTCAACAAAAGTTTTACCCGCACCAGTGGGCATAACTACACGACCTTTGGCGCTACCGGCACCAGTGGTAATGCAATTGATAATCGAGTTAATTGCTTCAAGTTGATGCGGGTGCAGTGTGATCATAGTGTTTTGAGACTAATCAAGCGGCAGACACTTCGATGAACTGGTTTTGCGAATCTTCCCAAATCTTCACAAAGACATAATCGTTGCTGTCCAGAATTGCAGCGTCTTGGGCATTCCATACTCCAGGAGATCCTGTGCGAGGATCGGCAGCGAATGCGCGAACTTCTTCGCTAGAATACACCCCTTCGAGAATCAAGGTACGTTCCACGGTCATTTCCTCAGTGTTTACACAATAATCACATTGTATTACCGAAAATTATTTTTGTCAATACCAAAATCGTGTGGTATTTAACACTAAATTGTAACAGTGTGTAACAAAAAATCTGTGTGATTTTGCGTAGAATTACCGTTTGGGCATGATGTCTTCGGGCAGCAGTATTTGAGCACCCAACTCTTCGCTGCTATCCACGGAACCTTTGGGTTGTTTTTGGACTCGAACCTCAGCACCATTTTGTCTTGCACGCCCTGCTAGCTCAAACATCTGTTCATGTTCGCGTTTATAGGGAATGCTGTATAACCTAGTGC
>JANZYY010000581.1 GCA_026419705.1 Fischerella sp. | reverse complement strand
ATCGCTAGATAAATACACTCGTCTTACTTATCCTGACTGATTTTCGCCCTCTTTGCAAAAAACTGGGATGCTCCCAATTAGAAGTGCCGTAAAGAAGCATTATTATTTTGGTTAGTAGTTAGTGGTTAGTAGTTAGTAGGGGCGGGTTTTGTTGATTATCTTTGGGTTCAAACCGACAATTTATCTTCTAAACCTGCCCATACAGTAGTTAGTCGTTGGTGGTTGATAATTGGTAGTTTCCCCATCTTCCACAATTAACTTATGTAGATTTAATTTAGAAATTAGTCTTCCTGTTTTCTACAATAGGCAGATACTATACGTTTCCTGAATAAATATTCAAAAATAGTGATTGTATACTCTTGAAAATCAGTATAGTCTTCGAGTTTTATATAAAAAACTTAAACTAAATATCGGAAATAAAAAATATACACAGACAAAATGCTAACAGAGTAGCGATCGCAATCACTGACCAGCTATACAATCCTTATTTCTCTAGATCTATACTGATTTTGATAGGTTTGTAGTAAGGGCTTTAGCCCTTATTTAAGTACTAAAGTACTTACTACAAACTACCTTAATATGTCAAATTACTAGTTAATATTTGTAAAATTAGTACAAATCTACGCTCTCAAATTGTTTGATCGGGAAGCTAGCGAAAATGTTGTTACATTTGAGTACTTGGCAGGAAGTAGAAGCATATCTGCAAAAATCTCAAGGTATTATCCTCCCAATTGGTTCTACAGAACAACATGGACCAACGGGATTAATTGGTACTGATGCGATTTGCGCAGAAGCGATCGCTCGTGGTGTAGGTGAAGCAACCCAAGCAATGGTTGCTCCTACGATGAATGTAGGTATGGCGCTTCACCACACTGCTTTTCCCGGTACCATCAGTCTGCGTCCCAGCACGATGATTCAAGTAGTGCGAGATTACGTTACCTGTTTAGCAAAAGCAGGCTTTAGCAAATTCTACTTCATTAACGGACACGGTGGTAACATCGCCACCCTTAAGGCCGCTTTCTCAGAAACTTACGCATACTTAGAAGATTTGCAAATTCACAATGCTCAAAAAGTACAATGCCAAGTTGCTAACTGGTTTATGTGCAGTTCAGTGTTCAAGCTAGCAAAAGAATTATACGGCGATCAAGAAGGGTCACATGCAACACCAAGCGAAGTAGCCGTAACTCAGTATGTTTATCCAGAAGTCATTAAGCAAGCACTCTTGTCTCCAGAAGTTGGTAGCGGACATAAAATTTATGGTGCAAAAAACTTTCGCCAACACTACCCAGATGGGAGGATGGGTTCAAACCCAGCTTTAGCAACACCAGAACACGGAAAGCAGTTTTATGAGTTAGCGGTGAAAGAACTGAGTCATGGGTATTTAGAGTTTTTAAGTGCAGAATAATTATCAGTAATGCAAGAAGCTACAACAATCGCATTCCCCAGTTCTCACATCCCAAATTCTCACTATTGGGGCCGACAATTGGTAATTGGTAATTGGTGATAGTTGATTATTTTTTTCACCCTGCCCAATCAAGAAAGCTTCGCCTCTAAGATTATAAGCTATGGAAAAACCCAGTTTGTGTATTCTGTACCTAAGTTCCCCCCAAGTCATTCAGGAGCTTGGGGGGATTGCAACGTTAGCTGAACTGGATTGGGAACTAAGAGTTTGAAAATAGACCTTAGGAACTTAGCCTAAGAACATTAGACTTCTTGCAAAAGTAAATTTCGTGCTGTTAGGGAATGTGATTAGCGGTTAATAAAAACATGTTGATTACTAACAACTAACTATCCAAATGCAAAATGGTTTACTTTTGCAAGTGGTCTATTTAGTCTATTTGGTAATAACCCTTATTAATAACCCTTGCCGTAGTCGTTGCGATTATCGTTGTTATTAACGTTAACGTTGTAGTTTTCGTTGCGGTTGTAGTTTTCGTTGCGGTTGTAGTTGTCGTTGCGGTTGTAGTTGTCGTTAAAGTTGAAGTTGTAGTCAAGGTAGTAACCAGGATATAAATGCATACCACCAGCCACAACATCTAATTCCTGCTCAGACAACTCAATTGCTTCGTTGATGTTAATGTTTTCTGACATAATTTTGTCCTTTGTTTGTGAGATGTTTGAGTTTGATAAAGCAGAGGTTTATTACCCATTGAATTTATTTTTGAGGACAACCTCTGCTTTGTTCCATTTGGAACTGTATTCATCGTAGATTTTCCACTAAGGATCGACCTCTGAAAAACGTCTTAAATGTCGCATCAACGAATTATATACACTGCCTCTGACTTTCGTTGACTCCTGTGAAGAAACACATCTGGTCGAAATATTCTAAAAAAAAGGGCGTTGCTGAATTTAGGGATGAAATAATACTGTTTATCCCAAAAATGACTACAAATGTTCTTGGTTGGTAGTGAGTACTTAAATACTCACTACGAACCATGTGTTGTTCTATTTTTGAGAATTGGTATAATCATCAACCGCATTAGACGCGTAGACACGTAGCGGCTTCTTGTAGAGTAGCGGCTTCCGTAGGTAGAAGAGGTTTTAACAGAGAAATACAAGCAAATCATCTTGCATTTATGCAACGCCCCAAAAAAAGGGATAGGCAATACGCCTACCCCAAGGCAATAGCCTTAGAAAACCTAGCTTAAGCTTAACTTTTCTGTTATGGCTGTACGTAAATTATCGGTAAAGATTAGGTGCCAGAAGTCCAAGAATTGATGTACTCAACTTGTTCTGGCGTCAGGGTGTCAATCTTAATTCCCATCGCCTGCAATTTCAAGCGGGCAATTTCTTGATCGACTTCTGCGGGAATGGAGTGAATACCTGGTTCTAGCTTACCTTTATTCTTGACTAGGTACTCGCAACCGAGAGCCTGGTTAGCAAAGCTCATATCCATCACCGCGCTGGGGTGTCCTTCCGCAGCAGCAAGGTTAATCAAGCGTCCTTCACCCAGAACTACAACTGATTTACCATTTTGCAGGCGATATTCTTCAGTGAAAGGACGTACTGTCTTCACTTCTTTGGCTTTAGCTGCCAAAGCCTTCAGGTCAATTTCAATATCAAAGTGACCAGAGTTACAAACAATGGCACCATCTTTCATCACGTCGAAGTGTTCGCCACGAATGACGTGCTTGTTACCAGTGACGGTGATAAACAAATCGCCCAGGGGCGCAGCTTCTGCCATTGGTAGTACGCGAAAGCCATCCATAACTGCTTCGATGGCTTTGATGGGGTCAACTTCGGTAACAATCACGTTTGCACCCAGTCCCCGTGCGCGCAAGGCAGTACCTTTACCGCACCAGCCATAACCGACGACAACAACGGTTTTACCTGCCAGCAGGATGTTGGTAGCACGGATAATGCCATCCAGGGTTGATTGTCCCGTACCGTAGCGGTTGTCAAAGAAGTGCTTGGTATCAGCATCGTTGACGTTAATTGCAGGGAAGGTGAGGACACCATCCTTGAACATAGCCCGCAACCGTACAATTCCTGTTGTGGTTTCTTCGGTAGTACCGATGATATCAGCGAGTTGGTTCTGGCGTTGTTGTACCA
>JANZYY010000580.1 GCA_026419705.1 Fischerella sp. | reverse complement strand
AGATGTGTATAAGAGACAGCTTTAAAATCCCCTTCTACCATTTGGAAAATAATTTCTTTGGGGAAGTATTCTTCAAGGTCGAGAACCACACGGGCAGAAAAATTCAAACGTAAAAAGCGTTGGGAACCTATTTGTTCCAAGCGAATACCACCGTTGGGATGCTCAAGCAGACGACTGTTGGCTAGATTGGGAATGAAATCAGCCAAGGCTTCATAGTTAGTCAGCACTTCCCAGACTTTTGCTACTGGTTGAGGAATTTGGATTGTAGCAGAAATTTGCCGTTGTCGATCGGCGATTTTCTCAATTTGAACTGCTACAGCTTGCAAATCAAGAGCATCACCCGCTAAGTTTGC
Organism: Fischerella sp.; assembly: GCA_026419705.1. Taxonomy (GTDB): domain Bacteria; phylum Cyanobacteriota; class Cyanobacteriia; order Cyanobacteriales; family Nostocaceae; genus PCC9605. The sequence goes on along the minus strand of JANZYY010000580.1, from coordinate 3,105 downwards.
TTCTAAGCTGCTGTCGTCTTCTTCAGTGGCTATTAAATCAAGTTCTTCTGGTGTGTATTTTTCTTCAGTCACTTTCAGAATATGGTTGATCTTCGTCAGAAAATTGAGGCAGATTGAGGATAAAGCAGATTTTGCTGAAGTTGGTATCCGCAATCGGAGTACTTTCCACCACTATTCCCCCATTTAAATGCTGCACCAGGGATTTTACAAGAGCAAGTCCTAGACCAGTACCTGGAATCCATCTTCCCCTACCCCGACGGAATGCATCGAATATATAAGTCGCTTCTTCTTCAGATATACCGCGTCCTATATTAGTTACCTTAATAATAACTCGATCGACTTGCTCAACGACTTGGTGCCTGGCTTCCAGTTGAACAATGGTATCCCGTTCTGAAAATTTGACTGCATTCGTTAACAATTCTTGCAAAATGCGGTCAAAGCTCTCCAGTTCAGTTTGTAGCTCTAGGGATTCTGCCGGTAAATCGAGAGAAATACTTAATCCTCTGTCTGCAAACTTTTTCTCAAAAGATGCTGTTAAATCTTCAATTCTTGTATTTAAATCAATGGTTTCAAATTGTGGACGTTCTTGATGGGTGTCCAGCTTCTGGAGTGTCAGCAAGTCGTTAATTAAATTTATTTCCTTGGTACACTCCTGTTCTAGGATATCTAGATACCTCGCCTGCTGTTCTGGTGTTCTTCCCGGTTGACGTAGCATACGCATTGCCATACGCATATTTGTGAGGGGATAGCGTAGGCGATCGCTCATATTACTCAAAAATTCATCTTTGAGTTGGTTGAGTTCTCGCAATTGCTCTACATATTGTCGCGTTCTTTCGTACAGTTTGGCTTGAACATCTAAGCTGCGCTGTAATTGAGACGTGCGTTCATCCACCAACATCTGCACTTGCCGTAGTGTCTGTGTTTGAATGATGGCATTGCTAAGCTGAGCGCAGACCATTTCCACCATATTTAATTCTGCTACCTGCCAGTGGCGAGGTTGGGCTTGCTGTAATGCCAAAAATCCCAAGATTTTGCCTTGATTTTCCAGTCGCATTAACAGCATTGCGGGTAGTTTCTCCAAAACAAATGCTGGGGCGACGGTTGAGGTATCTTTGCGTCGGTCTCTATTGTCGTGAATGATCACGGGCTTTCCAGATTCTGCTGTGAAAGCACGCTTACATATACCACAGTCTGAAAGCCAGAAGGAATTATCTTGAGTATCTTCTTTTCTAAGGGAAAAACTTTCTGTTTCTCTGGACCATTCGCCGATTACAGTCGCTTTGGCTTTGGGAATTTGTTTTTTAGGTATGCTCCTAAACAGCGGATCGGTGTATTTCAGTAGTATCAGCAAACCGCGGTCGGCCTCTAAAGCTTCAGCCGTAGAGGCGATCGCTACCTGGAGCATTTGATTTACCTCTAAATTGCTACGACTGAGGATTGTCAATTGCTTGATCAGGTTTTGATGCTGGGCGCAGGTTTGCAAATTCTGCTGTTGCGAGCTGATTAATTGTGCTTGTACCACTTGCGAAAAAGCGATCGCGCAAACTGGCTCCACAGCTTTGAGCAAATGTTTTTCTGACTCACTCCAATCGTACAACTGCGACTTGATCAGGCTAATCACACCGTTTGTGTTACCTCCAAAACGGGTAGCGATCGCCAAAACAGCTTTGATTGGCAGGGGCAAATTCTGACATCCTATTGCCAAACTGTTTTGAATTGTCGAAATGTCCTCAATGTTTGGTTCAGCCGCACATTGCACCACTGGTAAATCCAGCTGTTCCATTGAGAATATCTCATCTGGATGCGACCCACTTGAATACTCTTGGACGCACCAATTTGCAGTCACTTCTGCTCCAGAAACTTTGCCCGCAACAGTCACTAGGCTGCAGCAATCTACTTTGAAAGCAACTGCTAAGACTTGGGCAATATCTTGCAGCATCATTGCTGGAGTTGAACTATTGGCAATGATTTGATTTATTTTTTGTGCCAACTGGAGGGCGGTTGTGTCTTCCTCATGCTGCATCAGCTTGACCGGGTAGTGTGTGAGTCGTTCTGCTTCATCTGGACATTGTAGCGATGAAGACAAACGCTTTTTCATTCCTGATACGCTCTTGGATAGTGAAGCCATTGTTTTTTTAGCCAACCTCCTGCCATAGTGCTTACTCCCTTTGTGTTGCTGCACCCTGCTACTAAATCATCAATCTTGTTTTCCAGACTTTCTCTCACCTGTTATAGCCCTTTTCTATTTCAGATGACCAAATTCTCGTATATGAAAAACTTGACTAATAAAACACCTAAAATTAGCTAAACTGCTTCATTTATACAATTGCAGCTTGTTGAGATCAGTCTATTCACCAATATCTACCTAGGATATTCTGTTTGTATCTATACATAAACCGTAATTTCTCTAGACTTGTAGCCAAGACCCCATAAATTGCATCCGCGTTAACACTGAGGCTAACGCGATAATTTTAATATTTTTTTTACAATTTTTCTGGCTGATTTAGCTAGTCTTTATACCTGAGTATTATTTGACCGCACATATTCAGAAAAAATTTTACGAGTGAGCAAGGAAGCAGCAAAAAAATTGTGTCTTCTTGTTAACTCCATGATTCTTCAGAATTATTTCATCTTTAGGCTGATGTTTGATATCTGTCAAGCGTAGTCATACCCCCTGTGTTCTAAAATTCCGCCATCTCAGTGATATTCACATGATGTCAAGATGAAACAATTTTAAATTATTAATTATTTATCCTGTTAAAGCTTGCACTCATTATTTACCTTATACCTTCTGCTTTCTGTTCATGAATGCAGTCCAGTGCAGCTTTACACAACCGAACCGAACTGCATTCACTTGAGTGCAAATTTATCCGGCTAAACTTTCGACACTCAGAGGAACCATATCGCCAGTCTTCGTCAGTCCTAACAGCATTGGTTGTCGGGGTTGAATTAATTGACCTGTGAGTACACAGCGTTCTTCTTGCTGGGCTGTAGCAGCTATGCTCGCTCTAATATCAGCTTTTGAAAATCGAGGTTTCCACTCTCCTGATTTTTGCTGGACATAATTCCAAAGGATATCTCGAATCCTGTCTCTTATACACATCT
>JANZYY010000579.1 GCA_026419705.1 Fischerella sp. | reverse complement strand
ACCACAAACGTTGCTATGAGTCCAACCCCAGTTTCTGGATCGGAACTGTCTGCACAAAGTTCAATCCACTGACAGTTTCCTATCCCAATGCCAGCAAGACCCTTCGCCCGCCAGAACGGTTGCTCATAGGAGATCGGAATTTTCGCACAGCATCCCATCGGTAACCGCTGTGTTAGCTGTGCCCGCAAAGGCGGCATTGGCGGATCGTAGATAATTTTACCTGCAAAATATGGTGGCATCGCCACAATCGCAAACTGTGCAGTGTAGCGATAGTTTGCTGTTTCAACTTCAACCTTTGCATTGTCTTGGTGAATGCGTAAAACAGGTTCGCTAAGCCGAATTCGATGTCCCAACTCGGTGGCAATCTTCTGGGGAATTTGTCCTGCACCACCATGTAAGAGTTCGGCTTCGGGGTGTTCGGACTGTGGTGCACACTTTTGTCCCCAAAGGGCATGTAGGAGTGATATCTGATTGGGTTCTGCTGGTCCAAGGTAGCCGACGGCACGAGCCATATAAGAAAAGTACCAGCGTCCAAAGGAAGTATGAGTGTTTTCCTCAATCCACCGAGCAAAAGTGTCGCTGTCGAGTTGTTGGATTTTGTCATTTCGGCGTGGTGTTCTGCCGGTAAAGCCTTGGAAAGTGCTTCAAAACGCGTCCACGCTTCCATCGCATTGCGCCATTCTGCTTCACTCACTCCTGGGGCTTCTCCTTCTGGGAAACCTTGGAAAAAACCGTCGAATTCATAGCGTTGTCCATCAAATACAAGCACTTTCAGTCCCTCATTAGGTGATGGGAAACGACGTATGCCATACTCGTCGAGTAGCGATAAAATTCGATCTTGCGTTGGACCAACCCACTATCCTCCCCGATCGATCCACTGTCCTGATGGTAGGTATTGACCGTGCATCCGACCACCAACGCGATCTTGCGCTTCGATGACCAGAACACTTTTACCCGACCGATGCAGATTACGGGCAGCGACAAGTCCAGCAAGTCCAGCCCCAATAACGATGCAATCATAGACAGTTGAGTGCGACGACACCATGGTTTTGTCTTGAACGCTAGCTTTGAATTCAACCCCAAGCATACATTCTGCTTAGAGCTTACACAATCATCCTAGGGACGGTTACTACCGTTCGTAGTCCAATTGATTGCTGTATTGCTCAAATAGCACTGGACAATAATTTGCTTTCGATCCATAACGACCGTGACTTCGAGACTATTACTCAGGTGCGATCTCTCCAACATCTTCGTTTTCAGCCTTGAATCCTCATAATCGCACTTGAAGGTTACCTGTGGGATGAGCCAGCTAACACTGCTGCGTTGGTGCGGATGGTACAAAGGTCATGGATCAGAGTTTAACGTTATCTGCCGCTGCACAATTTTGCCGTTAGCTGGCTTCGTCCTGGGTTGGGTCTGTGCATAGAATATCGGTCAGATGCGAATGTTAAACTTGACTCAGAAACGCTAGGAGAGCGATCGCTGTGGCTTCTATTACCATTGATCTTTCAGATAGCCAATTTCAAAAGCTACGAGATTTGGCAGCACTGCATGGCATTACACTTGAAGTTCTATTAAAGGTCAGCTTGGAGGATTGGCTCAATTCTCAAAAGAACGAGTTTGTTGATGCAGCCAACTATGTGCTGACAAAAAATGCTGAGTTGTATCGGCGTTTAGCATAATGCGTTTTCTGACGTTAATCGAGGTATTAGAACTACATCGTAGGGTCATTGAGCAATCCGGTGGAGCATTCGGTATCCGAGATGTAGGGTTGTTGGAGTCAGCAATCGCTCAGCCCCGAATGACGTTTGGTGGAGAAGATCTGTACCCAAGCTTGCTTGAGAAAGCAGCAGCATTAGGGTTTTCTATCATCATGAACCATCCATTTGTAGATGGAAACAAACGTACAGATCATGCTGCGGCAGAGACTTTTCTTGTCCTGAATGGAATGGAAATTAATGCCTCTGTGGATGAGCAAGAGCGTGTGGTGCTGGCGATCGCATCGGGTGAACTAGGGCGCGAGGCATTTGTAGAATGGTTGCAGCGGAACGCAACCGCCAGCTAACAAGTCGTTGGAGCGGCGAACCGAACCTTTTCTGCTTCGTTTCAATGATATTGGTCGCCGCTCAACTTGGTCGTTCTGCCGACGCAGTATAAAACTTGACATTGTATGCTAAAATCTGAGAAGCGTCGTCACAACAACTCCGCCGTTAGAGCGCCTAAGTTATCAGTAGGGGCGCAGCTTAAAGCTGTCTGCCAGAGTTCAGCGTTAAGGAACTTGGAGATTATCAGTGGGGCTATGAAGGTTTTATATTATGCATTCAGCGTTTGATTTGTACAGCCTATAGCCTTAAAGTCTGACCACTATTGCAAAATAGTGCTAGGCAACAAAACAGGAGGGAACGATGCTAGAAGATAATCATATTAGCCGCATCCACTCCGAACTTCAGGAGGGTATGTCTTTTGCTAAATGTCGGAAATGCGGCTGTATGAAGGAAATGCTAGAAAATTTGCAAACCACCCTATCCGCAAATCTGACTGATACTACTTCGGATTTACTTAGAGATACTCAGCATTGGTTAAATCAGATGGAGCCAATTCAGTATCCCTGTATTGGTTGCGCTCATTGTTTTCCTGCGGTAGCAACTAACTCGTTCCACCAAGCCTTTCCTGAATCTGTTCTAAGTCATTCATCAGGATGTAGCTTCGAGGTACGAGAAAACGTCCTCTTTCCAGTTGTCGGAGAGTACTTTACGCTTTGTCACGGTGAAGATTGCCCAGTCGCGGTTTCAACACTTGCTAGTGTTGAGCTAGCTGAGCAACTTGCAAATCTTAAACCTAGAGAACTTTGTGTGGTAGGGAAAACTGAGACGGAAAACATTGGAGTTGATAAAGTTATCAAAAATATTGTCAGTAACCCAATGATTCGTTTTTTGTTACTAACAGGGAAAGACTCAGAAGGTCATTGTAGCGGAAAAACTCTACTTGCACTTGCTGAAAATGGAGTAGACGATCGCATGAAAGTGATTGGTTCTCCCGGTAAGCGACCAGTGTTAAAGAATGTCACTTACAAAGAGGTAGAAGCTTTTCGTAAGCAGGTGCAAGTTGTTGATCTAATTGGATGTGAAGATACAGAGAAAATTGTTGAGAAAATGCAGACACTCTCACAAATGCAATTCTCATCCTGTGATTGCAGAGAGCAGGGCAAGAATGATGTAATACAGCCGTCGATCGCAACTATCCTTCAAGCCAAGGAGCCTGTAAAGTTCCGAATGGACAAAACTGGTTACTTCGTAATTCTTCCGCAACCTGACAGGGGCACTATTCTTGTCGAACACTATTCATATGACAACACGCTCTTGAGGGCGGTTGAAGGGAAAAATGCTAGAAGCATTTATTGGACAATAATTGAAAATGGTTGGGTGACTCAGCTAGATCATTCCGCCTATCTTGGTGAGGAGTTGGCAAGAGCAGAACTGTCGATGAAACTGGGCTTTAGGTATGTCCAAGATCAGGCACACTCTCACAACTTCTGATGATTATGTATACACGAC
>JANZYY010000578.1 GCA_026419705.1 Fischerella sp. | reverse complement strand
AGATGTGTATAAGAGACAGCAAGAATTTATTTACCCAAACTTACGAATCTGCCTTTCATAGATACACGCAATTTCAGATCGAATATCGCTGCAAGCGTTTCGATGGAGAATATCGTTGGATCTTAAATACAGGTGTTCCTTGGTTTACCCCAAGTGGCGACTTTGCTGGTTATATTGGTTCAGCCATAGATATCACAGAACGGAAATTAGCAGAAGTCGCTCTTAAAGAGAGCCAAAAATCGGCACAGACGCAATTAGAGGAAATGGAAAACCTCAATCGCCTCAAAGATGAATTTCTCAGTACTGTTTCCCATGAACTACGGACACCGCTAACTAACATGAAAATGGCGATACAGATGCTGGGAATTGCACTTAATCAAGAGCAAAATTTACTATCAGAAATGACAAAGCCACATGCAGAACGCTCAAAAGTGGCTCGCTACTTCCAAATTTTAAACAACGAGTGTGAGCGAGAAATTAACCTGATCAACAATTTTCTAGATTTGCAACGATTAGATACAACTGCTAAACCTTTGGTGTTGGAGACACTTCAAGTTCAAGAGTGGTTAGAGCGAGTAATAAAGCTATTTCAAGCACGTAACCGCAATAGTTACTTGCACAACTTACAAATTAGCATACCCGATCATCTTCCCGCTTTGATTTGCGATCCGTTCAGTCTGGAACGCATTATTATAGAACTGCTTACAAATGCTTGTAAATTCAGCCCCCCGGGTGCAGATATTCTTGTTACTGCGGAATCAAAATCTAACTTTATTCAACTACAGGTAAGTAATTCTGGTGTAGAAATCCCTGCCTCAGAATTGCCGCGCATTTTTGAGAAGTTCTACCGCATTCCCACTAACGATCCTTGGAAGCAGGGAGGTACAGGATTAGGATTAGCCCTGGTACAAAAACTGACTAAATATTTGGGAGGAACTATTAAGGCAGAAAGCAATTCAAACTTTACTTGTTTTACAATTCAACTACCACTATAACAGGAACTAGTATAACAGGAACTAGGGAATCAAAATTATGAATTATGAATTATGAATTATGAAATTTTCAGCATTCATCGTTTATGATTCTCACCTAGTCCCTAGTCCGGCAAGTTATCGTGAAAAATTAACTAGCCTAGAAATGAAATATACAGTTAATATGCGTAAAAACTAGGAGTGCCACAAAAATTCACCTGTGAAATTACAATCATTTGTAGTTCTACTGGAGGCAGGGACTACCAGATTGTGGCACATTTGATCTTAGTGGCTGTAAGCACCTTGGAGCGGGTATTAAGGAACTTCCACAATGCTGATTTGCCCTCAGTGTAAATTTGAAAATCCCAATTCCAACAAATTCTGTCAAAATTGTGGGGCCTCCCTGACCCACAAGGTCTGTTTTGAATGCGATGCAGAAGTACCTGTGAATGCACAAAGGTGTCATAACTGTGGTGCAGAATGTGGCAAAGTTTGGTTGGCAATTATTACCAAGGAAGAAAATTATCAGCCTGGAGAAGCAGTGAAGATACCTTCTATTGATAGGGAGGTAAGGAGATTGGAAAATGAGGAGAAAGATGATGGGGAGATTGGGAGATTGGGAGATGGGGAGAAAGATTTCACCCTATCACAGAAGCCCTATCACCCCAACCCTACGGTCAGCCCTCCAGAAGGTGTTTACACACCATCTCTTCTCCCAAAAGGCACTTATTTAGATCGACAACAGCGCTATCAACTGTTAGAACCACTACCAAACCTAGAGGAAATACCCACCAATACTTGGGTATGCGTGCAAGTTTTAGATTGCCAACCATATCAAATTTCGCTGCTTGAGGCAATGGTAAACAATCAGAATCAGATGCTGGTTGCGCCACCATTAATGGATACTGATGCTTTTCCTTCTCTTGCGAAAGCTTATCTTACCCTACAACCCCATGTTCACCAAGGTATACCGCCGATTCATGATGCTTGGCAGGAGGGTGATATACAGGTAGTACTGATCGAAGACCGTTCTGATTGGCCTTATTTACTGGATTTGTGGTGTGACGAAACAACAAGTTCTTTGCAGATGGTCAATTGCTTTTATCAGATGACGCGACTTTGGGCACTGCTAGAACCACTTAATTGCTGTCATAGTCTTTTAGAGTTGTCGAATCTGCGGTTAGATGAAGACCAAGCAATTGCACTACAAATGTTGTACATGGAACCAGTGAAGAACAACGGTGGCGGTCAAGAAGTATCTGCTATATCCGAGCAAGAATCTGCCACAATTGAAGCTTTGGGGCGTGTTTGGCAGAAGCTTTTTCGAGAATCTCAACGTACGCAATTTGGCTCTTTGTTACAATTGTTAGGGGACCTGGAAATTGGTAAGATTGAGACGCTGTTGGAGTTGCAAACACGTTTGCAGGCGATCGCAACTGAACTACAACCAATAGAACCACAACCAAATTCTAGTATTAGCGATTTAAATCTCGCTCCTGTTGAAAATCAAACAACTAATTCGCCCACCATCTTGCAACTAGACGAACCAGAAGAAGATTACACTACTAAAAGTGATGACCTACCTACAGTAGTGTTACCAATGCAGTTAATCAGCTTGGAACACGCCGGACTTACCGATGTAGGGCGTCAGCGACATCACAATGAAGACTACTTTGGTATTGATACCAAAATTAACAAACTGGAATTACCCAATAGCCGTACTGTACAAGCCCGTGCTTTGTATATTATTTGTGATGGTATGGGGGGACACGCTGGCGGAGAAGTAGCAAGTGCCTTGGCCGTTAATACGGTGCGACAATATTTTCAAACTCATTGGGTTGAGAATGAATTGCCTACAGAAGATCAAATCCGCGAAGCAGTGGGACAAGCCAACCAAGCGATTTACAATATCAATCAACAAGATGCCCGTTCTGGTGTCGGGCGCATGGGTACTACCCTAGTCATGCTTCTCGTTCAAGATACTCAAGCTGCTGTAGCTCATGTGGGCGATAGCCGCCTCTACCGGCTGACTCGTAAAGGAGGTCTAGAACAAATTACGGTAGATCACGAAGTAGGTCAACGGGAAATTTCTCGAGGAGTGGAAGCCAGTGTGGCTTACGCCCGTCCAGATGCGTATCAACTCACCCAGGCTCTTGGTCCTCGCGATGAAAGCCTAATTGTTCCTGATGTGGAGTTTTTCGAGATTGCCGAAGATACCTTATTTGTCTTGGCATCAGATGGTTTATCAGATAATGATTTACTAGAAACTCATTGGCAAACCCACTTACTTCCTCTGATCGGTTCCGACGCTAACTTAGAAAGCGGTGTTAGGAATTTAATTGATTTAGCAAACGATTACAATGGACATGACAACATTACTGTTGTACTTGTGAGGGCAAAAGTACGCCCAAATATAGAAAGTCAAAAAGGAATTGTTAATGGTTAGTTGTTAGTGGACAGTGGATAGTGGTTACAAGAACAACCAACTACCAACTACTAACTACTAACTACTAACTACTAACTACTAACT
>JANZYY010000577.1 GCA_026419705.1 Fischerella sp. | reverse complement strand
CGTACTTACTGACGAGGAAGTGCAAAAAATCGCTGCCATTGCTGCGCCTTACGATGTACCAGTTTTGATTGACTCTGCTTATGCGCCTCCCTTTCCTGGTTTAAATTTTACCGAAATGACACCTACGTTTGGTAATAACATCATTCACTGCATGAGTTTATCCAAGGCGGGATTACCAGGAGAACGCATCGGTATTGCTATTGGTGATGAAAGGGTTATTGATGTGCTGGAGTGTTTCCAGACAAATATGTGCATTCACCCATCGCGCTACGGACAAGCGATCGCAGCTCGTGCTATTAATTCAGGTGCGTTGGTGGAAATTTCTAATACTGTTATCCGCCCCTTTTACCAAAATAAATTTACGGTTTTGGAAGGTGCTTTAGATGCAGCAATGCCCAAAAATTTACCTTGGTTTTTACATCGCGGTGAAGGGGCGATCTTTGCATGGTTGTGGTTGCAAGATTTACCTATGACAGACTGGGAATTTTACCAGCAACTCAAGCAAGTAGGTGTGATTGCTGTGCCTGGTAGTACGTTTTTCCCTGGTTTGCAACAAGAATGGCGGCATAAACATGAATGTTTGCGAATCAGCCTTACTGGTAGCGATGAGGAGATTGCGACTGGAATGCAACGTTTGGCAAAGGTAGCGGAGGAAGTCTATCGGCGTGCAGCTGTGGGTGTTTGATGAGAATGAACCACAAAGGACACAAAGGACACAAAGATGGGGAGATTAAGAATAGAGAGAAAAAGGAGTATGGTAAGCAGAGGCGCAAGCGGAAGGACAAACATCTCCTTATCTCCCCCTCTCCCACTCCTCAATTAGATGGTTGGTTAGAAATTGGTACAATTGTCGCACCTCAAGGTTTGCATGGTGAGGTGCGAGTTCATCCTGACTCGGACTTTCCCGAACGGTTTGAAGTGCCAGGAAAGCGTTGGTTATTGGGTTCTGAGCAGGGGGAACCGCGCTCAGTAGAATTACTATCGGGACGTTATGTTGAAGGTAAAAATTTGTATGTAATTAAGCTGGCTGGTGTGGATAATCGCAATCAAGCAGAGGAATTGCGTGGTTGTAAGTTGCTGGTTCCAGAAAGCGATCGCCCCCAGCTGGGTGAAGATGAATATCATGTCCTGGATTTAATTGGCTTGCAAGTTTTTATGCAGGAGTCTGGCGAACTCGTAGGTACGGTGGTAGATGTTATTTCTGCTGGTAATGATTTGCTGGAAGTCAAATTACACCAACAACAAATAACTAATAACAAACAACAACAGACTGTTTTGATACCGTTTGTGAAAGCGATCGCACCAGTGGTAGATTTGGAAGCTGGCAGGATTGAAATTACGCCACCATCAGGGTTATTGGAAATTAACAATTAGGTTTGGAGAGTGACATCGGCTATTAGCAATTACCATAAAAATATACACTCTATTATTAAATTTATAAAAGTGACAATCACAAACAGAATAACAGAAAATATTGAAACGCAACTAACTTATGTATTAACTCAATTACCCCGATCTTTCCAAGAATAAGTGTTAAATTTTGCTATTTCTCTCCATAAAAAACTGCTACTTGTGATGAGAAGGCTGCTGCACTGAAATCAGATTTTGCTGACGAAGATTTAGTTTTTGCAGAAACAGCTTTAACCTATTATCTTCCTCAGCTACAGCAAGAGGATACTGTTTAATAGGGGAGATGTTTATTTAGCTAAGATAAATCCTAGTCTGGGTTCAAAACAAGCAGGTATAAGACCAGTAATTATCGTACAGCGAGATGCACTAGATCGGTTTACAACAACAGTAGTAGTACCTTTATCAACAAATCCACGACGCGCTAGAATACCAGGCACAATCGTCATTCTTGCTGGTGGTGGTTTAACGCAAGAATCAGTGGTGCTTTGTTATCAAATTGTGGCGATCGATCCGCAAAGATTAATACGACAGTTGGATACTCTTTCCTCCACTTACTTATTATTGTTAAATGAAGCACTCGAGTATACATTACAACTAAATTATTCTGATAATGAGAATGCGGAATAACATAAATGACGGTTATGAAAAGGGGTACTAATGTCAATTTTTGCTAAATACCGGAAATATTTTTCGCAGGTAGGATGGCCGTGACGTGGAAGGTAAATAAACTTGCATGATGAATTCGTCGATATTCTTTTTTAATGGAGTTCGACATGACATTAGCAAACCCTCCGCAAACAAAGCCTTTAACGAATGAAGAACTGCGCAAGATAAACGCCTATTGGCGTGCAGCTAACTATCTGACCGTTGGGCAAATTTATTTACTTGATAATCCCCTCCTCAAAGAACCCCTAAGGCTAGAACACCTCAAACCCAGACTTCTAGGTCACTGGGGGACAACTCCGGGTCTCAATTTCATCTACGTCCACCTCAACCGGGCGATCAAAAAATATAACTTAAACACGATCTATATTGCTGGTCCCGGTCATGGCGGTCCCGGTATTGTTGCTAATACATACTTAGAAGGTACTTACAGTGAGTACTATCCTAATGTCTCCCAAGACGAACAGGGGATGAAGCAGCTGTTCAAACAGTTCTCTTTTCCTAGCGGGATTGGCAGTCATTGTACTCCGGAAGTTCCCGGTTCTATCCACGAGGGTGGTGAACTTGGCTATTCTTTAGCTCATGCCTATGGGGCTGCTTTTGATAACCCTGATTTGCTCGTCGCTTGTGTAGTCGGTGATGGTGAAGCCGAAACTGGTGCGTTAGCGACTAGCTGGCACTCTAACAAATTTCTCAATCCAGTGCATGATGGTGCAGTCCTCCCCATCCTCCACCTTAATGGGTATAAAATTGCTAATCCTACAATCTTGGCACGGATGAGCCGTGAAGAATTGAACAGTCTGTTTGTGGGTTACGGCTACAAGCCTTACTATGTCGAGGGTTCCGATCCGGAAGCCATGCATCAACTCATGGCAGCAACTTTAGATACAGTCATCCAAGAAATTAAGGATATTCAAGCAGAAGCCCGCGAGCGTGGCTTCACCAAGCGGCCGCAATGGCCGATGATTATCCTGAGAAGCCCCAAAGGCTGGACGGGACCACAAGAAGTAGACGGGAAAAAGACAGAGGATTTTTGGCGATCGCACCAAGTTCCTTTTGGAGATATGGCTTCAAACCCAGAACATATCAAGCTTCTGGAACAGTGGATGAAGAGTTACAAACCAGAAGAACTTTTCGACGCCAATGGCAGGTTAATACCAGCACTCGCAGAGTTACCTCCCCAAGGAAAACAGCGCATGAGTGACAATCCCCATGCTAATGGCGGTATTCTATTGCGCGACCTGAAATTACCAAACTTCCAAGACTACGCTGTAGAAGTTCCGGAACCAGGCAAGGTTATTGCTGAAGCGACCAAGGTGATGGCACAATTCCTGCGGGATGTGATGAAACTGAACCAAGAAAGCCGTAACTTCCGCATCTTTGGTCCAGATGAAACCAAATCCAATCGTCTAGATGCTGTGTTTGAAGTCACAAATCGGACTTGGGTAGCTGATACTATCCCTGCAGACGAAAACCTGTCTCCCGA
>JANZYY010000576.1 GCA_026419705.1 Fischerella sp. | reverse complement strand
AAGAGACCGTTCGACTTGCATGTGTTACGCATACCGCCAGCGTTCATCCTGAGCCAGGATCAAACTCTCCGTTTTGATTCCTTTCTCTACTCACGCGCCTTCGCGCCTCTCCTGATTGTTTCTGAAAATTCCATCCGGAATCTTCTATTGATTTTTCTTATACTTCTTGGTTCTCTGACCAAAAACTAATTTCTTTGACGAGGATTGGTTTTGCTTTTGGCTTTCAAACTATTGCTTTTTCTTGGTTCGGCCGTCTCGCTTTCGCTTGACACTTTATCTAATATAACTAATCATCGCAGCTTTGTCAAGGGTGCACGCAAAAATTTTTCCCTTTTCCCTCTTTCTAGATTTTTGCCGCTAGCGACTTGTTTTGTCTATGGTTCGGTGTGTTTCGGCTTTTTGCCTTGGCAATTGATCGCCATAGCAGAACTTTTTGTCTGTACAACATCTGTGTATAAAACGAATAGTTTATGGATAATGCCGTTTTAGTTAGGGCTGTGATGAACCATATTGCTATGTGAGAGGCTTTTGATTGAAGCTGTTGAACGCTCATTTCTCTAATAATTACTATTGTGAATCATTTTCTTTTATGTGGAGGTTTACTTGTAATTCCTTTTTCATATTTCAATGTGTATATACCATGACCCTGCAATACCCTATACCACATACCTGACTGCACTCCCGTAGAAAGCATTTTTCCGACATTTGTTTTTGCAGTTTTAAATTGCTCCGGTGTTAATCGATCGCCGTACAAGTCACGTACAATGGCGTCTATATGAAAATGCAAATCTGGCTTGCGGCGCATCAAAATTAAGATGGCATTTTGTATGGAGTATTCTTGAAATTCAGGTAGTAGAGGTAAAGTGCCAGGTTTTCTGGGAGTTGTTAGTTTGGGAATATCAGAGATGTCTGGTTGTTGTGGTGAAGGAGTGGTAGATTCCAACTTCAGTGTTGAGGTAGATGGCGATGTGGTTAAGAGTGTATCTAGCTTGTGGTCTAGTTCTTGTTCCTGTTCGAGAGTCTTGATTTCCTCTTGTTGATGAACGGAATGATGTCTATCCTCAAGATATGCCTGTGTAGATGACTCAGGCAAGCGCCTATGGATAGGATGCATCTTTTCTTCCGTAATATAGCCTGATATTAGAGCTTCCAAGGTCTTCATCTGGTTGCGAACCACAGACAAGCGACGCTCTAAATCAGCAGCTTCTAAGACGTAGCGATCGCGCTCTGCTTCCAGTAACCTAATAATCTCAGACAAATCAGTCATAGCAATTTCGTTTTTTGTTGAAAGGAACAAACAGGTGGAAAGTAAGGAAGTTTTTGTTAAGGCTCACACCCGCATCATTAGGCAAAAAGTGTATCGTTTTGTTTGTAAAGGATGCAATATGGTGGTTGAACGCACTTGCTATCCTTCTAGACCATTATTTTGCCAACGATGTCGACCACCCAAAACTCAACCATCAAAGCCTCAGTTGAGGGTAACCCGTGGTAAATCAAAGACTTCAAAAAAATCAAGTAAGAAACAAAAAGCCAGTTAACTACGCAAAAAGCATGATGGCTGATAATTCCAGCATGAATAGCAACACTATCCCCAAAATAAGGAGGGAAAAAGCAGGAATCCAGCAACCTTGCAACAGGAAGGGTGTAGCTCATTATTGATGGAGAATGGTATGAGACATTACTCTTACCTGCAAATTCTGGAGAAGGGCAAAGTAAAAATTTTCATTGCTCCAGCCTTTCTCCCTTTTTCTATTCCGGCCTTAAAGTAGTACAGAGAGTTACCCAACAATCATCCATCAACGCTTCTCGCATTGCTGTTTCATCGCTAAATGCGCGTTGTAAAAGTTGTCCTTCATAAACCAGTTTGACTTCATCCTGGTGAAACGGCCAAGGAGAAATCGCTACCTGCTGATAGTTGTCTTGGTCTTCTAATAAGGTCAATTGCAGTGTAGTTTCGCCATTAACTGTGGGTACTTGTTGAAGAACTTGCTGCTGATTGGTAAAACCCTGACAGAAGATAATTGATAATGCATCCCATGTTGCTACCAATTTTCTATTACGTTCAATAACTTCTGGTGTTACGTAGGTTGCATAGTATTCGTCATTTTGCAAAACCGCAATGAGTTGCTTTTGAAAAGCATACTCCTGCTTGAGAAAGTCCTGGACAATTTGAGTAGATGTAGGGGAGTTTTGCCAACTTGTAAATCTTTCATATAATCCTGTTCCATGTAGCGAGACTAACAACGCTACATATCTACCCAGCAGCAGTGCAAACTGTTTGGCATTTAACCAGATATTTATATGTGCTTGAGTGGTAAGTTCTGTAAAGTGATGAGGATAGCCAGTTTGGGGATTTAGTGTTGGTGTTTTTTCCCAAAGCAGCCAACCAATATCATGTTGTTCTGCACAAAGACAAACTTCTTTTCTAGGAAGGAACTGACCAAAATCTTGATTTCCCCAAACTTGCGCTATTTGACCTGCAAGCCAAGCATGGTTGGGTTGAGTGATGCAAATCAGTCCCTGTTTTGATAAGCGATGCAACATGAATCAACATCCGGGATTATTTATTCAACAATCCTGACTGACTATGCAGTGGTTTTCAAGCACAGTCACGCTGTCTGGGTCTGTTACTTATTTCAGTCTAACTTAATTAGACTTGATTACAGAAGTTTGGGAAAGGTGAAACGGGGAAGGGTGAAATTCCCACTACCCTTTCAATTCTCATTTTTTCCCCGAAAATTTCCTTTTAACCTTTCCCCACAACAAGATTTAGAACTTGCCAGTACGACACCTGCATGTACTATTTGGGCAAAACCTGCTGCAGTGCTTCTAAGAGTCGATCCACATTTTCTTTGCGGCTATTGAAACCCATAAGACCAACACGCCAAACCTGACCAGCTAGTTCGCCAAGACCACCACCAATTTCAATGTCATGTTCTAAGAGTAACTGCTGTGCGATCGCTTTACCATCTACCCCTTCTGGAATGCGGACTGTAGTTAGAGTTGGCAGGCGATACTCTCGCTGCACGTGTAAGGACAAACCTATATCTTCTAATCCTTGCCAAAGATACTCTGCGTTTTCTTGATGACGTCGCCAGCAGTTTTCCAATCCTTCTTCAGCCACTAGACGCAGTGCTTCCCGGAGTGCATAATACATATTGATTGGTGCAGTGTGATGATAAATGCGTTCTTCACCCCAATATTTCTCCAACAATGTCATATCCAAATACCAGTTAGCCACTTTGGTCTGGCGCTTGTGCAATTTTTCCATCGCACGCGGACTCATTGTCAAAGGGGAAGCTCCGGGTGGACAACCCAAACCTTTTTGGCTGCAGCTATAAGCTAGGTCAACTCCCCACTCATCTAAAAATATAGGAACGCCACCCAAACTTGTAACTGTATCCACTAGCAACAAACATCCAAATTCATGACACAGATTGCTTAATCCTTCCAAAGGTTGACGTGCGCCCGTAGAAGTTTCAGCATGAACTAAAGCGAGAATTGCTGGACGGTTAGTGTTTCTGTCTCTTATACACATCT
>JANZYY010000575.1 GCA_026419705.1 Fischerella sp. | reverse complement strand
GCATATAACCGCTTTTTCTTAATTTATGTGGCGCTGTTCACACTGTCGATTTTCGCACTCATTTTTGGGTTAACAGCACTCGATGTCAAGGCGATCGGCGGGAAATTCCGAGCTACAGCATCCGTCAAATGGGTCAGTGCTTATATGTTCCTGTTGGCGATCTTTCTGGGTGGACATTGGATTGTTCAGTCGCTCAATTTCATCCTCACCGGACAACTTCCACCCGTGATGGTCAGGGTGAACGCTTCCACCAACACGATTGCAGCACTCGACTTATCCCTCGTCGTGCCAGAGTTTATTTTAGGCAGCATCTGGCTATGGCAGCAAAACTCCTGGGGATATATGCTGGGAGCGATCGCCAATGTCAAGGGTGCCGTTTACATGTTAGCATTGACCGCTAGTTCATTATCCGTTGCTCAAACGGGAGCACCGGCAAGTCGTGAACTGGTGTCGCTATGGTTATTTTTGTGCGTAGCTAGCCAGATCGCCAGCTTGTTTTTGCTTAGAAACTTCAATCCCGCCAACAAATAATCTTATTTACGATTTGCTTAATCTACCATTATAAAATTTTAGTTCTATGTTTCCGACTGATATTATCATCATTGCGGCGGGAATTGCAGGATTAGCAGCCGGCTGTTACGCCCAGATGAACGGCTATCGCACCCAGATTTTCGAACTGCATAACCAGCCTCGTGGTCTGTGTACAACCTGGGAGTGCAAAGGATATGTCTCCGATAGCCGCTTTTATTATACCGTTTCTCCAAAAAATGACTATAAATGTTCTTGGTTGACAGTGAGTACTTAAGTACTCACTACGAACTATGTGTAGTTCTATTTTTGAGAATTGGTATTACTTGTTTGGTTCTGGACATGGTCAGCTATTCTACCAGATATGGGAGGAACTGGGAACAGTTCAGGGTCGGCAATTCGTCCATCATGATGAGAACTGGGCGGCTAAACGCCGATCGCCTCGAACAGCAGATGAAGGGACTTTCACCCGCCGATAGCGAACTAATCGATGACTTCTGTGCAGGTATTCGGGCTTTCACCCACTTTGATATGTCATTGCTACGGCAGAAACCCAAAGCAGCTTTTAGCTCTTCAGCGGCTCGTGGTGATTTTTTTGCGACACAACCCTCCTGACATATAGTCAGGAGATTCTTAGTTCCATGAGTCTACAGTAGGGGTGGAAGCAATCGCACTACTGCGCTAACTGCTCATGCGAATCGCTTTGATTGAGAGAGTGAAAAGGACAACCACCAGCAGTTAATTTTTGCAGAAAAGTACTATTATCGAAGTAATGCTCTAAAGACTCAATCTTCAAGTCGTCCGTGACACGGGCAATACTGACTCCTACGATTTCAATCGTTTCGCCAGTGGGAGCATAATTTTTATAACTGCCACTAAATGTACCCCAATGTCGCCACTTAAAAGTAACATTAGGAGGACCCGATAGTACTTCCATCAATTCCCACAAAAAGCCATTGGGAAAAGCTTTGTGAAATAACTCAAATGAAGATTCAAAGGTTTCTGATTTGGCACTATATTGTTCAGTTTCCCCGATAAACAAGTTGTAAGTTCCATATGATGACACTTCTTTTGCAGTATATTGCTGTCCACCATTGCTACTCATTCTAAATTTATCAGTAACAATGGAAAGCCACTGTTCGGGGTTGGTTTTATGAGACGCTTCCATCTCAAAAGTTCGGACTAAATTTTGAACGATCGCTTCTAAAGAACCTTCTGGATGCTGAAATTTACTTTCTTTGTGTAGGAATTGGTTAGTTTCAGAATAATCTGGACGTTTTCCTTCTCGCCACTCTACTCCTTCATCATTGGCAAGAACAATTTCTCTGTCTTGAACCCAAAGAGGTAATTGAGCGTTACTCATTAGTTATTTAGGGAATTACGCCTTTTTTAGAATAAACTGTGACTTGTTAATACACAAGTTCTTAAAGGCAGATTATTTACAATTTTTTATTTTTATTTTTATTTTTATAATTACTGGAAAAACGTAAACTTAATTTTCAAGTGTTTTTATATACTAATCATCTTCGTGGATATAATGCTCGGGGAGCTCCAGAAAATAAAATGTCGGTGTCCTATCAAATATATTTCGGCAAGCACCCAAGGATTGATCGGCATTCTCATAATTTGTGGAAACGCGAGGAAACCAACATTTTATGACCTGGAAAGGCCTCGAAAAACCAACTAGTAAAAATCTTCAAAAACAACGTATTCTCAGAATTTCGAAAAAAACAAGTATATTTATAATAAAAATGACAATGTCATAATCATAACCATGCATTCTGTATTACTTAGTAATAGTAGTAGTGAATAATGCATTAAAATTGGTCAATATCTCTGATAACTTCCTATATTTATCCATGCAAGCATAATCAATCAATCATCGAGACCGGATACTTTAAAAACCTTAAGATAAAAGCTCAAGCTTTTGGCCTATAACTCATCCCTATTTTCAAGGCTACGGAATGTGTTTTTTGGGAGTAAACCCTTAATTATTAATGAATGGGCACCAGTTAAGAGTTATTGCTCTCTCTTCTTCAATAAAATTCAATAAACATTTTCAACATCTAGTGAGAAAAGTATTTATAGGGAATGTAATCTACCAAAGTTAATAGGGTTTTAATTGAGTAAAATTTTTCTGAATACAGAACAATGCAAACATCTTACGATCTCAAGTTTGTTGTACTCTCAATTTTTGTTGCAATAATTGCTTCCTATGCTGCACTCGGTATTTTCCCTTCTTTGAACAAAAAAGAAGAAAAGGAAACTGTATTTACATCACTAACTACAGGCTTGCTAATGGGTCTTGGTATCTGGACAATGCATTTTGTCGGGATGAAGGCTCTGATCGCACAAGTAGAGGTAAAGTATGACATTTTAATTACTATTTTATCTATTTTGCCCGCGGCACTGGGAGCAAGTCTAGCCTTCTATATACTGATTCCCAAATCAATGAATCGTCCTTTGAAAAAGCACTTATTAATAAGCGCTTTGATTTTGGCTAGCAGCATTTCAGTTATGCATTATACAGGAATGGAAGCAATGATTATACCTGCAAAAATCAGCTATAATTACTTGCTTGTTATCTTATCTATCATCATTGCATTTGTTGCATCATACATTTCGCTGGGATACTTTGCTGATTTAAATTTTTTCCGTGGTGTTCGCTTCGAAAAACAAACGAAAGTTTTCCCAGCAATATTAATGGGTATAACAATTTCATCAATGCATTATACAGGAATGCTTGCTACAAATTTTCTTCCTGTTCCTACAGTTAGTAATAACTCTCCACTATTACTCAACGGATACTCCATATATGGTCTAGCATTTTATTGTGCATCAATGCTGGTTCTAGCTTCACTAATTGTCGCAGTTGCGCTAAGCAAGGCAAATTAGATGCCTTAATAAGGCACAACGGATGGTTGTGTTGCGAAAACTGCAAACAGGTTTGTATAAAAGTTAGCTTATTGATGAACTGCAAAGAACCCTTTAGATCTTGTCATTTCCAATCTGACATTATACTGCTACTGTCTCTTATACACATCT
>JANZYY010000574.1 GCA_026419705.1 Fischerella sp. | reverse complement strand
AGATGTGTATAAGAGACTGGTATAACTGTTTATGTATTTTCTGGTCGATTCAAGCGCTATGAAAATGTGACATCAAGCAAAGTTTCCCAAATTTTTCAAGAAAACGATCCCGCTGGCAGTACTGATTTAGCAGCAGTCTTAAAACACGCAACTGATAATTATTTTGAACGTAAAGCTGCTGGTCAAACGAAGCCAAATGGCGAAACAATTTTAGTAGTTACTGATGGCGAACCTGATGACCGCAAAGCTGTTATGAAAGTGATTATTGAAGCTTCTCGGCGCATGGAACGAGATGAAGAACTAGCCATTTCTTTTATTCAAGTTGGCAAAGATGCACATGCTACCCGCTTTTTGAAAGTATTGGATGATGAACTGCAAAGTGCTGGTGCTAAGTTCGATATTTGTGACACTGTGACAATGGAAGATATGGAAGACATGAGTTTATCTGAAGTACTGCTGAATGCTATTCATGATTAACGAGCAACATCAGCAACTCAAAATAAAAAAAATACAACCTCAAATATCACAAAGATATTGACTGCATTGAACAAACATATTGAATGTGCAGTAAGTTTGGGAATTGAAGATCATGGATCCTATTGATAAGCTGTTAGCTGAACTAAAAACTGAATACCAGGAAGAAAAAAGCGAACAGCAACAGCCAAAGCCAACCCCAGCAACACCATACATTCAACCACCTCGAGAATCAGCATCTTTAATAGATAATTTGTTAGCAGAAGTCAAAGCTGATTTTGAGAAACGGGATCAAGCTGAAAAATTAAGACAACAACAAAAACTAGAGCAAGAACGTATTCGCCAAGAACAAATTAAAGCCAAAAAACAGGAAGCTTTGAAAGAAAGTGCGAAAAATTGGCTAGCCAAATTAGATCCTTTTTCAGCAGAGGGATTATGGTTTGAAAGATTTGCTGAAAGATACTCATCAAAATTAGACGCAGCGATAGATTATTTGCAAACTCACGAGTAGATAAGTTAGTAGTTAGTAGTTAGTAGTTGGTAGTTGTTTGGTACAAACAACAAACAACAAAAACCAGAATTACGGGATTATGATATATCATCTGCCAACGCCACATCTTCATATATCGCAGCTAATAGGATACAAAAAATCAACACTTGCTGGATGCACTTCTTCTCCTTTACCATAAGGATAAAGTTCCCAACATCCTTTTTCGTTGCGGCGGGAGCACTCCACACTCATAGTGTTTTGCGAAATTAATACGTATTCCTGTAGTGACTCCAAGTTTCGGTAGTCAGCAAACTTCTTACCTCGCTCAAATGCTTCTGTTACATCAGAAAGCATCTTTATTATCAAACCAGGATAGCACTTAAAATATTCAAACTCTTTATCTCGTGCATCGCAACTCACCATTACATCAGGATGGTAATAGGGGTTAATAATTTCAATTTGTACTTTCATATCCGCCATATAAACCCGACAACTACTACCTCAGAGATGATTTCGCAGCAGTATCGATAAATTCATACTAATCGTGACATGAGCATCACTTGCTCCTGTATATTCATGTTTAATTTGACTAACTTTCTCACCTTCCAAATATTCTTCCGGAGAAATATAGTATTTGCGTGGACTTGTAGCCATCTTTGTGTCTTAGTGTCTTTGTGGTTGAATCAAAATTCTAACGAAGCTATCAATACACCAAAGCAGCATCCGTTGGCTTAATTTTTTTGAAGAAAATAATCGCAATACCACTAAGTAAAGAAACTATCGTTAAATGCTATGACGAAAGCCTTACGATTCGCCGGGTTGATTAAACGCGCCCCATTAAACATTGTGGAATTAATAGCGATCGCATTTGCTAAATATTCTCGATGTTCTAATAAATCTGGCACATAAGACCCAGAGGCTGCTATTTTCCGTTACCACCCTTGAAAGTTGGTAGCAAGGGTGATGGGCTTACCTGGGAGCTGATGTAGTGAAAAGCCGCACCATAACCCCTCTCCTCTGATGGATAAAGGAGTAGTGATGAGATGAGGTCGTCTTAGGGATTGTCAACCGGATAAATTATCCCAGATTGTTTTGTCATTGGTTCATAAAAAAAGCTGCAGAACAAATGTTCTGCAGCTTTTGGTGTGGTGTGAGGAGCTTAACTACATATCATAATAACGATTATTGACCACTATAAACACACTCGTAACAATTTTTGTAACGCAAATAAATTGGGAATGGGGTGTCGGGATGGAGAGGAAGTTAAAGAGATGGAAATTTCCTTTTTATGTTTTCATTTTTAGCTTTTTTATGGTATAACTAGTTACCTATCGCATTCTCTCACACCAAAGCGCCACTACAACTAGAACCACACCCAGCTGTACAACCATAGCAATAAGCAGCAGTTTGTACTTCATCTATCAAATCTAAACTGCTTGCGGCTAGTAATTTGGCAGTTGTTAGGTTTTCACCATCACTAGTTTTTGCAGGTAAATTCATCATCTGGTTAAAGTCACAATCATATACATTACCGAGATAATCAATCGAAAGTTGATTGCGACACATCAAATGTTCTACCGTCTTAGGATTGAAATGCGACTCTAAAAACTGCAAATAATCTGCGTATAGTTTCTTACGTTCTAAATGCAGTTTAGTTCTGCCTACTGGTAGATTGGTAATAGTAAAAAGGTTGTTAAAGACTATATTAAAATGTTCTTTCAAGAAGACTTTATAATCTTGTTCCAGCTTTGTTTGTTCGGGAGTTAAAGAAAAATTATCATTGGAAGGTAATTGAGGATTATACACTAAATCCAAGATTAAATCTGGTTTTTTACCATAACCGACTTGATTCAGTATTTGCAGTGCTTTGATTGAATCATCATAAACACCAGCACCGCGCATTTTATCAACATTATCTGCTAAATAGCACGGCATAGAAGCAATAATTCTCACCTTATGTTCAGCACAATATTTAGGTAAATTCTCAAACCCATCTTCAAAATAAATAGTCAAATTAGACCTAACAATTACTTGTTTACCTGCTGAGTTTGCGGCTTCTACTAGTGGTTTAAATCCATAGTTCATTTCTGGTGCACCACCAGTCAAATCAACAATTTGAAGTTGGGGAAATTTGTGAATTATTGCGATTAACTGTTGACAAATTTCTGCAGAAAGTTCTTCTGTACGTTTTGGGCTTGCTTCTACGTGACAGTGAGTACAGGCAAGATTGCAGCGCTTACCCAAGTTAATTTGTAAAATAGTGATTTGCTTTTTTGTCAAAGGTGAAGAGAGTTTTTTCTGAAAAGCTGTTACTTTTGGATTTGCTGATATTATTTGCATTGCTTAACATTCCCTGAAAAAAAAATAAGTTTGTCAAGAAATAAACAAGAAATAAATTTATTGACTCAAAGCTCGAGGTTGTGTAGAGACACGAAATTTCGCATCTCTACTACCAAGGTCTCTACTACCAGGGGATTAATTCTCTAGCAGATAGTAGACGTTGATGCAAGATGTCAGTAAACACCATGAAATTGTGGTGCTTTGCACTGTGTTAACCCTGTCTCTTATACACATCT
>JANZYY010000573.1 GCA_026419705.1 Fischerella sp. | reverse complement strand
CTAGAAGTGATGGCAGATAGTGCTACAGGTGCTTTTGGAGCAATGGCGGCGATCGCCTTAGTGCTGCTGAAAACAACTGCGCTAACAGAACTAGATCGCAACCGTTGGTTAATTTTAATGGCTGCTGCTGGGTGGGGACGCTGGGGACAGATCCTAGCAATTGCCTGTTATCCTTACCTGAAACCAACCGGCAAAGGTGCATTTCATAAACAAACCATCCGTTCTTACAAAGATTGCTTACCCATGCTATTGTTGTTGGTAGGTTTTAGCTGCTTACAAATTTTGTTAGACCGAAATCAAATATTTTTTGCCATCACAATGGCGATCGCTGGAGGCGCGATCGCTGCAATCACCGGTGCTTGGTTCAATTACAAACTCGGGGGACACACAGGCGATACTTACGGTGCAGTTGTAGAGTGGACTGAAGCTTTATTTCTGTGTGTGTTGACAGCTTTGGGAAATTAGTTGTTTGTTGTTTGTTGTTTGTTGTTTGTTGTTTGTTCCAACCAGCAATCAACGAGCAACAACCAACAACTGATAATTTTATTTAACTGGTTGCAGTCGCGTGACTTTCAGCTTAAAAGCTCCTACACCAGTTTCGCCAAAAGACCGGACACGAACAATGTAAGTTCCTGCTTCTGTGATGCGGGTGAATAACAAAGAATTGCTGCTACCATCAGGACCATCATCATTTTCTGCTACGGTCGCTCCATCTGGTCCCAGCAGTGTAACAATACTGTCAAAACTTTCAGAACTCAGATCAATTGCTAAGTTATCACCTTTTTTCAACGTCACCATGTAATCACGGGCAAATCCACCTTGGCCTGTGGGAATGTCTTTATCTGTGAGTGTATCGGAAACTTCATAAGTGTTAGGTAAGGGAATTGGATTATACAATTTATTCACTTGAGCAAAAGCCGCAGTTGCACTTATGTCAATTGCCAAAAACCAGGCAGGAATGAAAGTGATTTGTTTCAATCCTACTGCAAAAGCCTTACTTATCATCCCCAACAGTCTTCCCACAAAATTAGCGTGATTGGCTCAATTATAGTTTTCTTTGGCACAAATTGCCCACGTATTTTCCCTTTAATTATGTTTAACAGCAGTAGCAACTACTGCTAAACCGGAAACAGCTATGCCACTATTGCAAAGGGTTTGCATGGCAGCTCTGAAGGTTGCACCTGTAGTGTATATGTCATCTACTAACAAAACTGGAGCCTTGGGAAGATGATAAAAGTCTTTACCTAATCCAAAGGCAGCAGTTAAGTTTTTTTCTCGCTCAGATGCAGATAAACTAAACTGTGCTTCAGTTGCTTTCACCCTTTCTAAACCATTTTGTTTTAATTGTAATCCAGTTGTTGCACAGAAGCTCTCGGCTATGAGTGCAGCTTGGTTGTAACCGCGTTGTTTGAGCTTACTAGCGTGAAGTGGGATGGGAACTACTACCAATCGGCGATCGCGCTCGTAATGTAATAACCATGCTTCTCCCAACCACTGACCCAAACAACGAGCAATTTCAGGCTGATTTTCGTATTTCATTGCTGCGATCGCTTGTTTGAGTATACCGCCATAAACTCCCCAAGCAAATATCGACCGGGAATTTTGACCGAGATTGCTGGCGTCGGAAATATGGCATTTTTGTAACTTATAAGTACAGTTTGGACATAATTCTTGCGAAGTAGAACGCTGACACAGGGGACAATGAGATTGAACAAAGAGGTTGAGTAGGTTTTTCCAATTGATCATTTTTCAAAAATTCTTTGTGTCTTGGAGTCTTGGTGGTAAAAATCTTTGAACCACCAAGGCACTCGGCGATCGCCGATACGTGCGTCAAATTTGATACTAAATAAAAAATACTATACTTGGAATAGTCTACGGGACTTGCAAATAAAAAAACATCCGAAATTTTCTTTTGAGTCCATCTGTCCACTAACCAATATCCACTAACCAGCCAATGTCAACAGAAATCTCAACCCCAAAACAAATCTGGATTATTACCGAAGAAACATCAGAAACTGCTATTTCTCATGAAAGTACAACCACTAGTAGTGCAAGAAACAGTCGCGATCTTGGCGGAATACTTGGTGCAGAAATTACGGAAACGACGGAAGTCACCATCATTAAACGTAAAGCAGTCCAAGTAGACCAACTCAAGCAGGAAATGTCAGAATTTATGCAAGCAATGCGAGAAATTCTCGATCAAGCAGAACAGCCAAATTCCAAAATGCAACTAGATGAAGTTGAATTATCAGTAGAGATTAATGGTGAAGGAAAAATCAGCCTGTTTGGAGTAGGTGGGAAAGCCGGGGGTAAAGGCGCGATGACTTTCAAGTTTAAACGAAGATAATTGCTACTTGCGTGTGGGTAGGAATTGGGCGATTGCGGTTGGCGTAAACAATTACAATCATCTTCTGCAACTGAAGCAAAAGCGCAGCTGATATCTTGCACCATTCTCTACAATCCTAGTTCTCATTCTAATTCTCGCAGTTCTCTTTACCACCTTAAAAGGGTGGTAATGATGGGGGTGGGCTGCTGCTTCCCAGCTGCTATAATCGGTGCAAGATGTCAATTTTGCAATCGCAATCTCTTAGCATTATTAATAGCCATTCCCTCCAGTATCAAAAATACTCGTTAGCAGTTTTACATAAACGCGATCGCACCTTGTTGTTTCTACGCCTGTTGCTGGTTGATAGCCATTGCTTTCATACAACTTGACAGCTTCTACCAAGACACTAGCGGTTTCAATCCAAATCTGCTCAAAACCACGACGGGCGATCGCATCTTCTAGCTGTTGTAATAAATACTTACCCAGTCCCACACCTCTTACACTCGGCAATAGATACATTTTGCGGATTTCTACAGCTTTTTCACCACGGGTAACAGGATAATATGCCCCTGTACCTACCACTTGATTTTGGTATTCAATTATCCAAAATTCTCCCCCTGTACCTAAGTAATATTTCTCTACTTGCAGTACATCTCGGTCTGCACCGTCTGGCTCCCACTCCAGACCGTATTCTGATAATACAGATCGAATTACCTCAGCAGCAGGAATGCGATCGCGCTCCTCCCACGGACGAATGAAAAATTTTTGGTAATAGCTATTAGTCATTTGTTAGTGGTTAGTAGTTGTTGGTTGTTGGTGGTTGTTTGTCTCCCCATCACCCCCAGAACCCCATCTAGCCATCTCCCTATCTTCTTCTCCCTAACTATGAATTCTCGGCTCAGGATGCAAATTTATTAGCAATTCACTTTCCACAACTGCTAATTCATCCAAACGTTGTTGAACTATTTCTCGGTCAAAGTAAGTATCGGCTAGTACCCAGTAAGTACCAAAATGCCGTGCTTCGGATGCCATCAAGTCGCGATAAAATTTTGCTAATTCTGGCTCAGGACAGTAAGTAGCTAACAATCCCAAGCGCTCGTGACTGCGAGCCTCAATTAAACCACTCACAAGTAGGGAATCTAAAAAGCGTTCTGGTTCCTTGGGGCGAATCTGGGCTTTTAAACCCGCGCCGTAGGGAGGCGGTGCTAAGGGACGCATGGGTATATTCTTATGTTCTAGCCATTGATTGACTTGCTCGAAGTGTTCGAGTTCTTCGCGAGCTATTTTAGTAAGTTCGCG
>JANZYY010000057.1 GCA_026419705.1 Fischerella sp. | reverse complement strand
GCTACTGACATCCAGCATTAGCTGATCCATCGTAATTGCACCTAGCTGCGGTATTCGTTGACCGCGAATTAATACCTGCATTTTGTTAGAAAGATTGCGCGGTACACCATCAGCATAACCAATTCCGACAACAGCAATACGCATTTCGCGTGGGGCTACAAATAGATGATTATAACTAACACCAGTTCCAGCAGCAATGGTTTTGACTTGCGTGACTCTTGCTCTAATTTGTAAAACAGGTTTCAGGTCTATGCTCGATCGCAAATGCTCGGCTGGATAAAGTCCATAGATAGCTAAACCCACCCGCACCATATCGTAGTGTAATGCTTTGTCAGCAAGGGTGGCGGCTGAATTAGCTAAGTGCAGGCAGGGTGGTTTTATTCCTAATGCTTTAATTCGGGCGATCGCTTCTTCAAAACGTCGGTGCTGTAGTTGCATGACACTCGGATTGGGATTGTCTGCGGTCGCTAGGTGAGAATAAATACTGGCTATCTCTAGATGCGGTAAACGCTGCACTAGTTGGACAAACTCTGCTGCTTGCTGCCAATCTGTTCCCAGACGAGACATGCCCGTATCTAATTTGACGTGTACGAATAGAGGAGCAGGGGAGTTAATTGCTTCTAGAGTGTCGGAAAATATCAGTGCTTGCTTGGGACTGCACAGTGTGGGCTGAAGTTGCCATTGCGCGATCGCATGAATTTGTTCTGGGGTGTGAGTCGCGCCTAAAATTAAAATCGGAGCTTTGATACCAGCTTCTCGCAATTGAATTCCTTCAGGAACTGTAGCCACACCTAACCAGTCTGCTCCTGATGCTAGTGCTGTTTGAGCAACTGTGACTGCTCCGTGCCCGTAGGCGTCGGCTTTCACGACTGCCATCAGCTGAGTACGGGGCGATAGGAAGTGGCGCAATTGTTGGACGTTGTGCGACAACGCTGCCAAATCAATTTCTACCCAAGCACGCTGCGAAAACCAAGCGTAGGTATCGCACTGCTGAATAGGAACACTCCCGGTTTGCCCATGACTTAACATGTTGACTCACTCCCATCACACCAATTTGAGGCTTCCTGCTTAATTTTTATTATTATTTATTAATTCATGTCGGCAAAAGCAACTCTGGATTCATCTGGAAATTAACCCCTCATCCAACAATTTGCACAAGAGCTGATGGTCGTATGAAGCTAATAGCAAAGATAGATCTAGAACCAGAGATGAGCATCGCGATCGCCCCAGCTAAACTACATATCTGTCTTCAATAAGTAATATCTATAATTTGCAAATCACCAATCTTACGACCCTGTTTTGTATTTAAACCTGAAGTATAATTTATTTTCATAGCCAAAGCAGATTGCATTTGTGTTAATATATGTAAAATAAAAAGCCTGAGCGATGATCAATGGGGAAGGTTTTAGTCTTAAACGCCTCTTACGAACCGCTCAATATTACGAGCTGGCGTCGTGCTGCTGTTTTGTTAATCAAGGGCAAAGCAGAGCGCGTAGAACACAACGGTAAATTTGTTTACTCTGATTTTCCGCTTCCAACTGTCATCCGGTTGCGCCATTACGTGCGGGTTCCCTACAAAGAAATCCCTCTCACGCGCCGAAATATCCTGCACCGGGACGGTCACACTTGTCAATACTGCGGTTACACGGGAGATGAGTTGACACTGGATCACGTTATACCGCGATCGCGTGGAGGAGCAGATTCCTGGGAGAACATTGTTACAGCCTGCGTCCGCTGCAATGTCAACAAAGGTAGCCGCACACCCCACGAAGCACACATGATGTTACGACATCATCCTCGCAGACCTTACAGCAGTCTCTACTTTGAGGTCAGCAAGCATTTAAAAAGTGGGAGTCACCAAGAGTGGCAAAAGTATGTTATTGGACTTTGAAATTCCCCTTTTCACACTTACAGATCAGCACCAACTATGATGAACTAGCTTTGCAACCCACTTAGTACAGTTTAGGTTAGCCAATGACTAGTTGAAAATGTTGACCCTATAAATGCATAGCAGGAGGCTACAAAAGTTGCTGCGAATCTTTTCTTTAACCAGCCTCGCTATCTTAACATATACTAATGCTTTGTAAAGCATAAACTTTCTTAATTCCTCAAAATTGCAGATGCAGTCACAAAAAAATGTTCATTTGAAATGAGTTGATACAAAGAAGACTTGACAAGAAATCAACCTAAGTATATACTCCCCGCTTCTATATTTTTGCGAAGATCGAAGATGTGTGGCTAAACCAGTGACTAGCTGGTTGTAGTTTTTCTTATCGAAATAATCTAGCCTCACACGGACTAAACATCATCCTATGCAACTTCATTCTTCCCTTACTCAGTTCGAGAGAGTACCATTGACCGCGGATCAGGCTTCAGAATCATCTCCAGAGGAGTCCGAGATAGACAAAGAACCTGTGGAAGCTCCGCTCACCAAGCAGTCTGCTGGAACACTGATAGCACCAGAAGCAAGCAATGCTATTGGTCAGCGTAGCAATTCTGTAGCACTGCAAAAATCAGAGGAACTGCGCCAGACACTGCTTGCACACAGTCATGAGCGTCATCTAGTGATTCTGCAAGATTTCCCCGACCCAGATGCTCTTTCCTCTGCTTGGGCTTACCAGTTAATTGCTCAGCAATACGATATCAAATGTGAGATTGTTTATGCTGGTGCACTCAGCCACCAAGAAAATATTGCCTTGGTGAAACTAACTGGCTTACCAGCTCAGCGTTGGACGCTACAAAATCTCAAAAGCAAGGATTTGTCATCCTATCAAGGTTTTGTATTAATTGATAACCAAGGCACTACTTCCCAGCTTGTCCCAGTGGTGCAGCAGGCGGGAATGACACTTGTGGCGGTTATCGATCATCACACTTTACAGGGAGATCTAAAGTCGGAGTTTGTTGATATTCGTCCGGCAGTCCGGGCAACAGCAACAATTTTTACTCAGTACTTGCAGGCAGGATTGTTGCGTCTAGATAGTACCATCAATCAACATGTTAAATGTGCTACTGCCTTGATGCACGGTTTGCGCTCAGATACAAATTTGCTCATGCAAGCCAAAGAAGAAGATTTTTTGGCAGCAGCTTATTTGAGCCGATTTTACGATGCTCAATTGCTCAACGCCGTACTGCAAGCGAACCGTTCCAAAAGGGTGATGGATGTAATAGAGCGATCGCTCAAAAATCGCATCGTTCAAAATAACTTTTCCATTGCTGGTGTCGGCTACTTGCGCTACGACGACAGAGACGCCATCCCCCAAGCAGCAGATTTTCTCGTCACAGAAGAAAACGTCCATACTGCCGTGGTTTACGGAATTGTTCACGATGAAGATGATGAACTAGAAGTAGTTATTGGCTCTTTGAGAACAACCAAACTCACCCTCGATCCGGATGAATTTATCAAAGAAGCTTTTGGGCAAGATAGCAGCGGACGCTTTTTTGGTGGTGGACGTATAAGCGCCGGTGGCTTTGAAATTCCGATGGGTTTCTTATCTGGCGGTAACGAAAATTCTACTTATGCAAAAATGAAATGGGATGTCTTCGATGCTCAAATCAAGCAGAAACTGCTGAGATTGGTAAATCCCAAAGACAACCCGATTCAAACTGAGTAAATGTTGGTAGTTAGTGGTTGGTAGTTGCTTCGAACAAACAACAAACAACAAACAACAAACAACAAAAAACCAAAACAAAATTGTGGAACTGTATTTAATTCGTCATGGCATTGCCGAAGCAGCAACAGGTGACATCAAAGACGAAGAAAGACGCCTTACAAAACAGGGACAGCAGAAAACAGAAAAAGTTGCCCAACGTTTGAAAAAGCTGGGTTTACAATTTGATTTGATTGCTACCAGTCCCCTGGTCAGAGCCAAACAAACAGCAGATATCCTCATAGCCGCGAAACTGAGTTCCCAAATAGAGGAGTGTATCCACTTGGCTCCGGATGGTCAAATCTACAATTGGGTTGTAGACTGGTTGGAACCAAGAAATTTTGCACCTGATACCCAACTAGCCTTGGTAGGACATGAGCCTTGCTTGAGCCGGTGGGCAGAAATTCTGGTTTGGGGAGAAGCCAAGGAACGCGTGGTGCTAAAAAAAGCGGGTATGATCGGGATAAAGGTACCAGAAACAGGCTCTCCTTTGGGTCGTAGTCAGATGTTTTGGTTGACACCACCCAAGTACTTGCTTTAACAGTTTTTCCACAGTTCGTAAAGAATTTGTGTGAGAACGGATACTGTTATGGCGACAAAAATTTCTGGTAAGTTAGGCTGGACAAATCTTTAAAAATCAGATGGTGTTGCCGTGATGGTGTGCGAATACAAGCCTGGTTTGGAAGGCATTCCTGCCGCTCAATCCAGTATTAGCTATGTTGACGGACAAAAAGGAATATTAGAATATCGTGGCATCCGGATTGAAGAACTAGCAGAAAAAAGTACATTTCTGGAAACTGCTTATCTGTTAATCTGGGGTGAATTACCAACCGCAGAAGAACTGGCGGCGTTTGAGCATGAAGTTCGCCATCACAGGCGGATCAAATATCGCATTCGCGATATGATGAAATCTTTTCCGGAAAGCGGTCACCCAATGGATGCCTTACAAGCCTCTGCTGCTGCTTTGGGCTTGTTTTATTCCCGCCGCGATTTGGATAATCCTGTTTACATTCGGGACGCGGTAGTTCGCTTGTTGGCAACTATTCCAACAATGGTAGCGGCATTTCAGTTGATGCGAAAAGGTAACGACCCAGTACGCCCTAATGACGACTTGGACTATGCCGCTAACTTTTTGTACATGCTCCATGAGAAAGAACCCGATCCACTGGCGGCACGCATTTTTGATGTCTGCTTGATACTACATGCAGAACATACAATGAACGCCTCTACCTTTAGTGCCAGAGTGACAGCTTCTACCCTCACAGATCCTTATGCAGTAGTGGCGAGCGCAGTTGGAACCTTGGGAGGTCCACTGCATGGCGGAGCTAACGAAGAAGTGATTCAAATGTTAGAAGAAATTGGCTCTGTTGAGAATGTGCGTCCTTATATAGAGGATTGCTTGCAACGCAAAGCCAAAATCATGGGCTTTGGACATCGTGTCTACAAAGTCAAAGACCCACGCGCTACAATTCTGCAAAACTTGGCGGAACAGCTGTTTGCAAAATTCGGTAACGACAAATTCTATGACATCGCCGTGGAGTTGGAACGAGTGGTAGAGGAAAAATTGGGTCACAAAGGGATTTATCCCAATGTTGACTTTTATTCTGGTTTGGTGTATAGAAAGTTGGGTATTCCCACAGACTTATTCACACCAATATTTGCGATCGCCCGTGTTGCTGGTTGGCTGGCACACTGGAAAGAACAACTAGAAGAAAACCGAATTTTCCGTCCCACCCAAATTTACAACGGTCGGCACGACGTTCCTTATGTCCCCATCGAACAGCGTTAGGGATAGGAAATAAGGGATAAGGGATAGGAGATAGGGGATAAGGGATAAAATCTTTCCAACACCTAATCCCTAATACCTCAAATACCTAATACTCAATTCCCGATCGCCGCCCCCCTATCCTCTATCCCCAAAATTCTAAATTAGTACTATAAGTAGAAACTCTCATAGCTCCGAGCGTGGTCAAAGCCATCCAACGATATACTAGGCATGGAGATTGCAAAAAATCTTAAATTTTGTCTGGTTTCAGTAGAGAGAGTGGGTGTGTAATTTTACAGTTATTAAAAAGCATAAATAGTTGTAAACAACCATGAATTGGTGACTTGAAGAGCAACAAACATGAATTCAGGAATTGATCTGCAAGGAACTTTTATTCAATCCCTCGTGGATTTGGGACTGCCCAGTGATGTAGCCAAGACAATTTGGATGCCACTGCCGATGATCCTAATGATTATTAGTGCCACGGTAGGGGTACTAACTTGCGTTTGGCTAGAGCGGAAAATTTCGGCAGCAGCACAGCAGCGGATTGGTCCTGAATACATCGGTCCTTTAGGTTTGCTGGCTCCCGTAGCCGACGGCCTGAAGCTCGTTTTTAAAGAGGATGTAGTGCCAGCCAAATCCGACCCTCTGCTATTTACCCTCGGCCCGATCATTGTTATATTACCGGTGTTTCTGTCCTATCTAATCGTACCCTTTGGACAAAATATAGTCATTACCAATGTTGGTATGGGGGTATTCTTGTGGATTGCCTTGTCCAGCATTCAACCAATCGGTTTGTTGATGTCTGGTTATGCATCCAATAACAAATACTCCCTTTTGGGTGGATTGAGGGCTGCGGCACAATCAATTAGCTATGAAATTCCTCTAGCGCTGGCAGTATTGGCGATCGCGATGATGTCCAATAGCCTCAGCACCGTTGACATTGTTAACCAGCAGTCTGGTTACGGTATTTTAGGGTGGAATATCTGGCGCCAACCAATTGGTTTCATCATCTTTTGGATCGCGGCCTTGGCTGAATGCGAACGACTGCCCTTTGACTTACCAGAAGCAGAAGAAGAACTGGTGGCAGGTTATCAGACTGAATACTCTGGTATGAAATTTGCTCTGTTTTACCTGAGTTCCTATGTCAACCTCGTGCTTTCAGCGCTACTGGTATCGGTTCTATACTTGGGCGGTTGGGATTTTCCCATTCCCATTAGCACATTAGCTAGTTGGTTTGGAGTCAGTGAAGCCAATCCGGTTTTGCAAATAATTGCCGCCTCTTTGGGTATAACCATGACTGTACTCAAAGCCTACTTACTAGTCTTTCTGGCAATCCTGCTACGTTGGACTGTACCCCGGGTTCGCATTGACCAATTACTAAATTTGGGATGGAAGTTCTTGCTGCCAGTGGGGCTAGTAAATTTACTGTTAACGGCAGCTTTGAAACTAGCCTTTCCCGTCGCCTTCGGCGGATAGTCATCAGTCATCAGTCATTAGTCACCAGCAATTAAATGAATGACTAATGACCAAAGACAAATGACAAGTACAAATCACTAGAGAGAGGTAGAACATTAACAATGCTAAAATTCCTCAAACAAGTTGGTGATTACGCTAAAGAAGCGGTACAAGCTGGTCGTTATATCGGTCAAGGCCTGTCTGTCACCTTTGATCATATGCGGCGGCGTCCAATTACCGTCCAGTATCCTTACGAAAAACTGATTCCCAGCGAACGCTTTCGCGGAAGGATTCACTTTGAGTTTGACAAGTGTATTTCTTGCGAAGTCTGTGTGCGGGTTTGTCCGATTAACTTGCCTGTGGTAGATTGGGAATTTGACAAAGTCAGCAAAAAGAAAAAGCTTAAACACTACAGCATCGATTTTGGTGTATGTATCTTCTGCGGCAACTGTGTAGAATATTGCCCGACTAACTGTCTGTCCATGACAGAAGAGTACGAGCTTTCCACCTACGATCGCCACGAATTGAACTATGATAACGTGGCAATGGGCCGTCTCCCATACAAGGTAACGGATGACCCAATGGTCACACCATTGCGTGAACTGGTTTACCTACCCAAAGGCGTCATGGATCCTCACGATCTGCCAGCCAATGCACCGCGTGCTGGTGCTCATCCTGAAGAACTCGTAGAAAAAGGGTAATTGGTAATGGGTAATAGCAAACACGAATTACCTATTACCACTGACCAGTTATCAATGTCAAAGGAGAGAAAGTGAATCTAGCTGAAGGAGTACAGGTTGTTTCGTTTGGCATATTGGCTGCGATGATGATTGGGGCAGCACTTGGTGTGGTACTATTCTCCAACGTCGTCTATTCCGCCTTTATGCTGGGCGGTGTTTTTGTCAGCATAGCTGGATTGTATCTGCTGCTGAATGCTGACTTTGTAGCAGCAGCACAATTGTTAATTTATGTTGGTGCTGTGAACGTGCTGATTTTGTTTGCCATTATGTTGGTGAACAAGCGGCAGAAATTTGTCCCCTTCCCCACCGCTTGGGTGCGTAAGGCATTAACGGCTGTGGTCAGCTTGGGATTGTTCGCGCTGTTAAGTACGATGGTATTGGCTACGCCTTGGTCCCATTCTACTGCTACCCCTGTAGGCAATCCCATAGTTGTGATTGGTCAGCATTTCTTTAGTGACTTTTTACTACCTTTTGAAATTGCCTCAGTTTTATTATTGATAGCAATGGTAGGTGCCATTATTTTGGCACGTCGCGAATATCTGCCAGAACAAGTTGTACCCTCTGAGTTGCCCCAGACAGTTTTGACATTACCAGAACGCCCCAGAGAACTGGTATCAGCAGGAAGCGAAGAGAAATTATGAGTTCTGAAAAAGTTTTATCATTCAGAATTCAGAATTTTTGGAAATTGTTCATTAAGGAAGACCAAGATTCATGGAACTTCAGTACTTTTTGTTGCTAGCAGCAGCTTTGTTTTGCATTGGCATTTATGGTTTGATTACTAGCCGCAACGCTGTGCGAGTGCTAATGTCAATCGAATTGCTGCTGAATGCTGTTAATTTGAATTTAATGGCTTTTTCTAACTTCCTAGATTCGACTGCAATTAAGGGTCAGGTTTTCACTGTGTTTGTCATTACTGTAGCAGCAGCAGAGGCAGCAGTAGGTTTGGCGATCGTGCTGGCAATCTACCGCAACCGTGATACTGTCGATATGGAGCAGTTTAATCTCCTGAAATGGTAGTCCCGTGGACCTGAAGAAGGTAATAATTGCCTATAAGGCAAGAGATGCCCAAAGCAAACGCTGGGCAGAAATTTGTGCAAAGCAACTAGAAAATCGCCAATGCCAGGTATTGATGGGGCCTAGTGGACCAAAAGATAATCCTTATCCAGTGTTTTTGGCTTCGGCGGTGCAACCAATCGATCTGGCTTTGGTGCTTGGTGGTGATGGTACTGTTTTAGCTGGTGCAAGACATTTAGCCCCAGCTGGTATTCCCATTCTGGGAGTGAATGTGGGAGGACATCTGGGGTTTTTAACTGAGTCGGTAGAAGAATTTCAGGACACTGAGAAAGTTTGGGATCGGCTGTTGGAGGATCGCTACGCTATTCAACGGCGGATGATGGTGCAAGCAGCGGTGTACGAAGGCCATGACACGAATTTGGAGCCTGTAAGCGAACGTTACCTCGCTTTAAATGAAATGTGTGTCAAACCTGCTTCTGCCGATCGCATGATTACTTCTATTTTGGAAATGGAAATTGATGGTGAGGTAGTCGATCAGTATGTGGGAGATGGGTTAATAGTTGCCACACCTACTGGTTCTACTGGTTACACGGTTTCTGCCGGTGGTCCAATTGTGCATGATGGCATGGAAGCCCTCATTGTCAGTCCTATTTGTCCGATGAGTCTTTCTAATCGCCCCTTCGTTTTACCTCCCGGTTCCGTTGTGAGCATTTGGCCTTTGGGTGATTACGATTTGAGTACGAAACTGTGGATGGATGGGGTATTAGCTACTTCGATTTGGCCAGGCCATCGCGTTGATGTGCGAATGGCTGAGTGCAGGGCTAAGTTTATTATTTTACGGGAAAATAATTCCTATTATCAGACACTGCGAGAAAAGTTGCTGTGGGCAGGAACTAGGGTTCGCTATAGCAGTAGCAATCACTCGAATTAATTCTATTTGCTGTCACCCTCTCAATTAAGGCAAGTACACCAGGTTCCAAGACTTCGGATCGGATAATTGACCTACCGATCACCTTTGTAGAGAGGCGATATAACGCGTCTCTACACGTCTGACAACAGTTTCTCCAAAAATTTAGTAAGCCCAAAGCGGCTTGCTAATAAACAATACGGTTCTGTTAAAGGTGCTATCTTCCCCTTTTTCAAGGAGCAGAACTGATTCATTCTTTGGAGAAAAAATTAATTACTTCCTTCCCAGCTAGAAGAATTTAACGAACCACGAAGGACACAAAGAGCACAAAGAATTAAGAAGTTTAAGGAGGGGATGTATGAATTGAGTCCCCTTAAAAAGAGGGATTTAGGAGCAATATAGTTCAGTTATTACCCTGCAGGAAACTAATGCGCGTCTACGTGTCCTTTGCGTCCTACCCTGCGGTCAGCCACTGGGTGTCTATGTGGTTTGTTCTTTCTTAATTTTGGGTAAGTCTGTTTTTAACCGAACTGTATTGGATTTAGGGGATCTTTAACCACTGTGTTTTACT
The DNA here is from genome assembly GCA_026419705.1 of Fischerella sp. Classification (GTDB taxonomy): domain Bacteria; phylum Cyanobacteriota; class Cyanobacteriia; order Cyanobacteriales; family Nostocaceae; genus PCC9605. The sequence goes on along the minus strand of JANZYY010000057.1, from coordinate 5,092 downwards.
AACTAAACTGTATTGTGCTAATAAACATATGTCTAGTTTTAAGAATTGTTATTATTCTCTTGATTTAAGAGCATACTAAATAATTAACATTGATTATGCTTTGAAATTAGCATATAAAATTATCTAGATAATTGTATTTTTATTCCTTTAGATATAGTGCGTAAAATTCTAAAATAAGCTAACAAGGGTAAGTATTTTGTGCTTCAATCTTACTACAAATTCAGTAAATAGGTTCAACAGGAATGTTCAAAAAATTCAGATACTCTTTGGCAGATACAGTTGTTAATAAAGTTTTGTCGTCTTCTACTATTAATAGAATCATAAATGTCTTTGCTGCTCAAAACATACATTTACAATTACAAAAAAATGCTCTGGAATCTACTGCCAAGTACGTTGAAGAAAACATGATCGGTGCAGTCAGTTTTGCCGATCTTTTTGCCTTACTCAAATTTGCACTTTCACAAGCAAAGCCAGATGGTCTGTTTCTAGAGTTTGGAGTAGCAGGAGGAAATACCATCAATTTCATTGCTAAAAACGTTAAAAAGACTGTACATGGATTTGACTCTTTTGAGGGCTTACCTGAGTTTTGGGTAGATAATATTGGCGGACGGTATGACAAAGGTACTTTTAATATGAAAGGCAAACTGCCTTCTGTTCGTGAAAATGTACAACTCCATGTTGGATGGTTCGATAAAACTTTACCGGAATTCGTAGCTTCTCAAAACGAACATGTATCATTTATGCATGTGGATTGTGATTTATATTCTTCCACAAAAACTATATTCGATATATTGGGTGAGCGCATCAAGCCTGGTACAATAATCGTATTTAATGAGTACTTCAATTACCCTGGCTGGCAGCAGCATGAATTTAAAGCTTTCCAAAAATTTGTAGCTGAAAAAAACATAAAATATGAATACGTTGCCTACAATAAACTTGGTTGGGAAGTTGTAGTGAAGATTCTTTAGTTAATGCTATATAGCTTGAATACTTACAAAAAGGTAGGTGCTAAAAATTAGTTCCTACCATTTTTTAATACTTTCGTAAAACGTGCTTATGCGGCGTCTTGTAATCGCTCCCAGGGAGTTGCAGTTTTTAATTGTTGTAGTTTTGATAATTGGTATATTTTTTCGCTTCGTAAACATTGATGGTAAAGTTTATTCGCACGATGAGATTTATACCTCCTTACGGATTTCTGGTTGTACAACTGCCCAAATTAAGCAACAAATTTTTAATGGTCGAATAATTTCTAAGCAAGCTTTTGCTAAATTTCAGGATCCCAATTCCAAAAAAAGCTGTGGTGATACAATTAGGTTTTTGGCAATAGAAGACAGCCAGCATTCCCCATTTTATGACGTAATCGCACGATTTTGGGTACAAGTTTTTGGCAGTTCAGTAACAGCTATCAGAAGTTTGTCTACCTTGGTTAGCTTGCTGGTATTTCCCTGTACTTATTGCTTGTGCAAAGAATTATTTAAGGTACCCTTATCGCTACCTGGAATAGCGATCGCACTAATGGCTATCTCTCCCATGCAGTTGATTTATGCCCACCAAGCACAAGAATATATTCTCTGGGAAGTCACCGTATTACTATCTAGCATCGCCCTACTACGAGCCTTGCGATTGGAATCAAAACGACAGCCAGAGGAATTGCGTATTTATAATTGGATAATTTATACAGTTACTTTAACTCTTAACCTCTATACATTTCTATTCAGTGGATTTGTGGCAATTGCTCATGGAATTTATGTACTTGCCACAGCAGAATTTCGCTGGAATAAGACAGTAAAGGCTTATCTGCTGGCATCGTTGGCAGGATTTTTAGTCTTTATGCCTTGGATGCTAGTGGCGATCGCTAACCAATTTCAATTCAAAAATTCTCCATCCTTAACAACTAATTATTCACACTCAGTAAATTTAGTTGCATCTTTGTTGGTGCAGATTAACCGTATTTTTTTTGATTTAAATATTGGCTGGAAAAATCCTTTAAATTTGTTCATGTTGCCAATCATTATACTAGTTATCTATGCAATTTATTTTATTTGGCGTACAACTCATGCAAAAGTTTGGTTATTTATTATTACCTTGATTTTAGTCCCGACCCTACCTTTGCTCGTTTCAGATTTAATTTTTGGCAAAGCGCGATTATCTTCCCAACTAGATTTAGTACCTTTTTATTTAGGCATTCAAATAACTGTTGCTTACCTGTTAGCAACTCAGCTATATAACGGCAGATTATCACGTCGGCAAATCTGGCAAATAGTATTGTCACTAGTGATTATAGCTGGGATAATTTCTTGTGCTGTATATTCTCAAGCTGAAACGTGGTGGAGCAAGCTTGTCAGCCAAGGTAATCCACAAATTAGTAGCATTATCAATCAGGCTGAGCGACCACTTTTGATTAGTAATTATTTAAGCAATAATTACGCTAATGTCTTTTCTATTAGCTATCTTGTCGAGCCAAAAGTCAGGTTTTTATTAGTTCAGGGTACAAATATCCCCAAAATTCCTAAAGGTTTCACCGACATATTTTTGCTCACTCCTTCAGAGACTTTGCGAAAAGGGATAGTCAAAAAGTATAAACTGAAAACTAAAATTATTTACAAAGATGAATATACTTCGCTGTGGAAAATATCTAAATGATAATTTCAACAATTTCTAAGCTGAAATTAATTTGATTTCTGAAACTAGGTATTAAATTGGAATCATCAATAATTTTGAGGCTGCCAGAGTATGAAATTTAACTTTTTAGCAGTTATAAGTATTGTTGCCCTATTAACCTTAGCTTGCGCAAAAGATGTAAACTCCAAACAGCTACTTAGCGAAACTCAACCTGCAACACCTGTAGCTCAGAGTGGTATCGCCAATGTTTTCTAAGCTGCAAGCTTTGTAGCAGCAAAACAACCAACTCAGGGAAATGTGAAAGCTCTAACAGGGAATGATAAGCCTTATCTAGAGTTTGATCGGAGTTTTAAAACGAATCAAGATCTTAACTTAACTTATTCGTCTGGTAGCTTTTTAGTCATTGTAGCGATTTCAGGAGCGATCGCACTTTACATTTACCGTTCTTTACAACCCTTGCGCCAACTTAATCAAATGACAGCTGACATTTCTGCTGCGGATTTACCACAAGTACAGCTTTCTGTAGATCGTGCACCCAGCTAAGTCAGAGAATTAGTTCAAACCTTTAACATGTTGTTATCTCGGCTCTCCCAATCTGGGGAGCAAGAGCGACAATTTGTCAGTAATGTTTCCCACGAGTTGCGCACACTGTTAACAATTGTACACGGTTACTTGCAAAGCGTTTTGCGACGGCCGCATAACATTACAGAAATTCAAACAGAAGCGTTAGAAACTGCGGCGTCGGAAGCAGAACACACAATTCGTCTGTTAGAAGATTTACTGGATTTAGCGCGAGCAGATAGTGGTTATTTGCATTTTCACATAGAGTCTTGTATACTGAACAATTTGGTGACAGAAGTGGTAGCAATGGCACAAAAGTACAGTGAAAGAAGGATTGAAATTGAAACAGATATTGACTCTATTCAGGTGAAAGCAGACTACAATTAAATATTCTGAACCTGGTACACCTATTTTGTTGAAGATAAAACAACAAGAGCAAGAAGCAATTATTCAAGTTTGCGATCGCGGTTACGGTATTCCTTTACAACACCAATCGCGGATGTTTGAAAGATTTTACCGAGTTAATGAATCTCGTCATCATGCTACTGGTGCTACTGGCTTAGGGTTATCAATTGTAAAGACATTGGTAGAGGGTATGGGTGGAAAAGTATCAGTGCGATCGCGTTTAGGTGAAGGAAGTATATTTACAGTTGTTTTGCCTTCAAATTAAGCTCGATTTAAGGGCAATTTTACATTACCGTTGTACCAACACCTACCTCGCTTTCGACTTGAATTTGACCTCTATGTAACTCCACGCACTTCTTCACAATTGCCAGTCCAAGTCCTGTACCCTGAACTTTACCCACATTGCTACCACGATAAAAAGTTTCAAACAAATGAGATTGGTCTTTTAAGGGAATACCTATCCCCCGGTCTTTAATTTTGAAAGTTGCCATGTCTTCTTGGCAAAGTAATTCAAAATGGACATTACTTCCTGGGGGAGAATACTTGATAGCATTGGAAAGTAAATTGGTGAAAATGCAGCTCAGCAATTCTTCATCCATTTCCACTTGCAAGCATTCTCCTGATGAAGTAAAGGTAATAGTATGCTGTTTATTGGTGTTGTATTGTACACTTTCTACAAGTTCGCGACAAAAATTAACTAAATTTAATAAAGTCGGCTGATATTCAAATTTACCTGCTTCATTTTTGCTCAGGAATAATACCTCATCTAAAAGTTGAAGCATATGTTTGATGGCATTTTCCATCCGCTCAAAGTAGCTCGCTCGGCGCTCCTCAGTCAGTTTATCATTGTTATGTAGAAGTAAATCTATAGATGTGCGAATTGTAGTCATGGGGTTGCGGAACTCGTGGGATACCATAGCCACAAAGTTAGATTTAAGTTCGTTAAGTTCCTTTTCTTTGAGTAGTGCTTCCCGAGTGCGCTGTTCGCTCTCCCGTAATCGCTTGAGAATTTCTTCTCGTTCGATCGCGTAACGAATTGCCCGCAGTAAACTTTGACTGGTAATCTCATTTTTGAAAAGATAGTCTTGTGCGCCTTCTGCTACTGCTTGCAGTGCCGTTTCTTCATCATCTATTCCTGTTAAAACTACAACTGGAATATCCGACACTGTTGCCCGAAATGTTTTTAATGTGTCCAGTCCAGTAGAATCTGGTAGGCGGAGGTCTAACAAAACAAGGTCGATACCGTGTTGGTTCGAGTTCGATAGAGAAGAATCCTTACACATACAATTAGTTGTAGCCGTGCAAGCATCGATAGCTGCACTCAGCCTATCTACATGTGCTATCTGACATGCTGGTCGAACAGCGCGGAGAAAAATTTCGCGCAACAATTTGGCATCAGAAGGGTTATCCTCTACCAGAAGAATATGAATCGTCTTTTCCATAGAAAAGAATTATCTGACACTCTTGAAGCGAAAACCATAGAGATTGTTTAGAAGGCAGATAC